>JAQUMZ010000280.1 GCA_028717865.1 Elusimicrobiota bacterium
GATCCCGTTGACGGCGACTCGCCCGTCCAAGGCCGGCCGGCGGGAAAGAAATCCTTCAGCCCGGCGCCGAAGCTCGGCCAGGTCGGGCGCGGAATGGACCGCCTTGAAGAAGGCGTGGCCATAGAAGAAGTTGCGCGCGAAGTAGGGCGCGATGACCTTGAGCCGGATCAGGGCCGGGGCCGGGGCGAAGTCCTCGACGACGTAGTCGCAGAGCCGGCGCCAGACCTCGGCATGGTCGACGGGCAGGTCGGGCCGGCGCCAGCGCGCGAAGACCCACGGGCAGGCTGCGGCCATGCGCCCGATCATGATCCCGGAGACCGGCGCCAGCGCCGCCGCATGCTCCCGGACGTCCTCGGGGCCGCGGATGTCCCCGCTGGCGATGACGGGCAGGCGCGCCCCTCGGGCAAGCTCTTCGTAGAGCGCGTGGCGGGCGCCGCGCTTGAACTTGTCCTCGAAGAAGCGCGGATGGATGGTCAAGGCGTCGACGCCCTCGTCGGCCAGGAGGCGCAGCCGCTCTGCCAGCGGGCCGCGCCAGCCGTCGCTCTGCCGGCCCAGCCGGATCTTCGCGAAGAGAGGTCCGGGGAAGCTGCGCCGCATGACCCTCAGGACGTCCCGCAATCGGGGCGGGTCGTCGAAGAGCGCCGCTCCGCAGCCCTGGCGTGTCGCGGGATAGGCCGCGCAAGCCAGGTTGAGGTCTAGGCCGTCGGGCCGCAGGAGGCGGATGCGGTCTATGATCTCCGGAAGCCGGACGGTGTCGGCGACCATGAGCTGATAGATGAGCTTGCCTTCCCCCGGGCGGCGTTTGAGGCAGGGGGAACGTTCGAGGTCTTCACGCAGGATCATGCGAGCCGAAAGCATCTCCGTGAAGAGCGCGCCGTAGCCGCCGAAGTCGGCCAGGAGGCGGCGGAAGGCGCTGTGGGTGATCTCGGCCATGGGGGCGCAGAAGAGGGGAGGGTCGAAGAGGACCCCGCGCAGGCGCAGCGGCGCCGACTGCGGTATTTCTCCCGTTTGCTCTCCTGGACCGGCCTAAGCCGCTCTGCGCACGACGCGTTCGAACATCGCCGCCGCGGCGGCGACATTGGCCTCGATATGCGGAAGTCTATCATTCGGGCTTGCCGGCGATCCAGCCCGGGCTCCACTCAAGGGAGCGCTGCGAGCATTGAAGTTCTCGACTGCGATTGTTCCGGGTAGGAGGCTGGCAGCCAGTTTTGACTCGAATCCGAGCTTGTTGGGCCAGCCCTTCTCTCGGAGGGCTGGCTCTTTTATAGTATATCCAAGCTGCCTGGCAGACGAGGGAGTGCAATTAATGAACTCAGAGCATTCCATGTCATACCGGCTCAAGATCACCCTGGTCGGCCTCGAGCCGCCGGCGCAGGTCCTCGTCCCCGGAGACGCCGCTGTTGCCATTAAGGAGAGACATGGCTGATATTTCTTGTCCGCGGTGCGGCCAGCCCAACGAGAAGGAGCGCGAGGTCTGCTGGGCGTGCTGCCAGCTCATAAGCGCAGAGAAAAGACCCGCGTCCCAAGAGTCCGTCAGCCGGCCCCAGCCGGTTTCGGGGGGGCTGGGAGGCCTCCTGGATTTGTTGGGCTGGGGCAGCCTGGGAATTTTGTCCATAGTCCTGGGCGTCTTCCTGATTTATCGCTTCTACATTCCGTCACGGGACGCGGCGCGCGCTTTAGCGGCCCAGTCGGCCCAGGCCGAGGGGACGATCGTGGGGGTCAAGCGATACCATGGACGAAGCAACGCCGTCACCCATGTAATGGTCAAGATCCTTTTCACGGCGGAGTCCGGCCGACAAGTGACCTTCGACGCGGATCTCGGGCGCCAGGAGGTCGGCGCGGATTCCAAGCTCCCGGTCCGCTATGATCCGCGATTGCCGAAGAACTGCGGCCTGGGCCAAGCGGGAGAGGCTTCGCTGGCGACCATGAACGTCCTGCTCTTTGGCTGCGGCTTTATCCTCGCGGGCGTGCTCCTTTGGTTGTGGAAGTTCCCTTTCCTTTCGACCTTATGGCGGCGATGAAGGGGCCAAAAGCCGGCAAGATCGTCTTCTAGCCGGCGTTCCCGCCGCGGTCAGGCGTTTCCTGGCCCAAGGGGCCGAGGTGAATCGGCCGGATTGCGGCAGCACTTGCTTTACGCCGCTCTTGGCCGCGACCGCCAACGGCAACGACGAGGTCGTCCGGCTCCTCATCGATAGCGGCGCGTCGATGGGGAGGCACGGCCCGGTCACCGTCCCCGCCTTGGGGCTGGCGGCGCTGAGAGGCCGGACGATTTTGCCTTGGTCGTCGGCATCGGGAAGTACTCCGACCTCCCGGAGGCCCGGTTCGCGCAGCGGGACGCCGAGGCGGTCAAGGAGCATCTCATCGCCGCGGGCTTCCCCTCCCGCAACGTCATCCAGCTCTTCGGCGAAAAGGCCGGCCGCTCCTCCATGGAGAAGTTCGTCGAGACCTGGCTGCCGCGCAACGTCAAGGAGGACAGCCGCGTTTTCTTCTATTTCTCCGGACACGGGGCGCCGGACCCCAAGACCGGCGAGGCCTATCTCATCCCTTGGGACGGCGACCCCGCTTTCATCGAGAACACCGGCTACCCCGTGCGGCGCCTCTACGAGAAGCTCTCCGCGCTCAAGGCCAAGGAGGTCGTCGTGGCCATGGATTCCTGCTTCTCGGGAGCGGGCGGACGCTCGGTGCTGGCCAAGGGCGCGCGCCCTCTGGTCATGAAAGTGGACGCCGCGGCCGCGCCTCGGAACCTCACCGTGTTCGCCGCGGTCTCGGGCGAGCAGATCACCAGCACCCTGGAGGACCAGGGGCACGGGACCTTCACCTACCACTTCCTCAAGGGCTTGAGCGGCGCGGCCAAGGACGGCTCGGGCGCGGTCACGGCCAAGGGCCTCTACGACTACCTCAAGCCCAAGGTCCAGGACGCGGCGCGCCGGCAGAACCGGGACCAGGAGCCCGTCCTCCACGGCTCTGGCGACGGAGAGCTCGTCCGTTTCTGACCGGACGGTTTGAGCGTCCTCGTCGAAGCCTGAGCCGGAAGGCGGCGGAAGTTTCCCGAAATCCGGCTGGAAAGGCGTGGCCGTCAGACGGGTACTTCTTCGAGCCGGATGATCCCGTTCTTGTCCAAAACGATGCGCACGCGCTCGTAAGTGATCCGCTCGCGTCCCTCCGCGTCGCAAATCACGTACTTCACTATCATGTTGACGTGGTAGACCCGGGCGCAGCGCCGGGCGGCGCAGGTCGCCGTGCCCGGGCGGCTATTGCATCCGGCCGCCGGGCGCGCTATCGTGCGTATTCATGGGTGCGCTCGCGGCTCTCGCCCTGGCCGTCCTGGCGCCTTGCGCCGGCGCGGGCTGGGATTTTTCGGCCCTGCAGGCCAGGGCTTTCGCGCGCGATCCCGAGCTCGCCGTGGCCGAGGCGGGCTGGCGGACGGCCCGGGCCGAGGTCGCGCGCGTCCGGCAATATCCCAATCCCCGCCTGAAGGCGCAAGGGCAGAACAGCGCCGACCCCAGCGCCGTGGGCGACCCTTCCCCGTGGGTGTACGGCGCCGAGTTGGAATTCCAGATTTTCACCGCCGGCAAGAGGCGCGACGCGCTGCGCGCGGCCGCGGACGGCGCCGAAGCGGCGCGGCTGGCGGCCGTATCCGAGAGATGGCGTGCGCGCCGCAGGCTCAGGGTCGCGTTGGTGCGGCTGGATTTCTCCGGGCGAAGCGCGGCGGCGCTGGGCCGCGAGATCGAGGCCCTAAGCGATTACGCGCGGACCCTGGCTCGCCGGCGGTCGGCGGGCGCCTTGCCCATGTCGGAGGTCTTGCAGGTGGACCTGGCCCTCAATCAGGCGCGGCTGGCGCTGGCCGGCGCCCTGGCCCGGCGGGACGAATCGCGGCTGGAATTGTCCTTCCTGACCGGGATACCGCAGGAGGAGCTCTCCGCCGACGCGCTGGCCCCGGCCTTCGCCGTCTTCGAATCCACCGCCGGGCTCGCCATTCCGGCGGCCGCGCGCCTGGCGGAGACGGCCGCCGCGGGCCGTTCCGACGTGCTGGCCGCGGCCGCGAATCTCGCCGCCGCGCAGGCCGCCTTGTCCCGGGAATCCGCCGACCGTTATCCCGATCTGGCCGCCGCGCCGGGATATCTTTGGGACCAGGGACAGCGCAAGGCCACGCTGTCCTTGTCCCTGCCTCTGCCCTTGTTCAATCTCAACGGCGGCGCCATCGTCCGGGCGCGGGCCGGCCGCGACGAGGCGCGGGCGCGGCTGGCCGCGGCCAAGGCGCGCGCCGCGCGGGAGGCGGAGCTGGCGGCCCTGCGCTG
>JAQUMZ010000281.1 GCA_028717865.1 Elusimicrobiota bacterium
GATCTCGGCGAAGGGCCCCGACGCCAACGGCGACTGCACGCTCGCCATAGATGTCTCCGACTAGGGGGGAGCCTTGAGGCCAGGAACGGCGGCATGCTGGCTGGCGGCCGCGGCGCTGATCGCGCTGCCGCTTGGGCGCGGCGCGGCCCAGGACGAGGCGCCCGCCATCCAGCGCCAGCTCGCCGACCTCTACCTCGGCGACAGCCTTGACGACGTCAAGGAAGCCTACCCGCCCGCGCGGGAATGGCCTTCCGTGATGACGCCGCGCGGCGGGGTCAGGCGGGTGCGTATCGAGCGCGAATACGCCAAATCCTTCCCGCGAGAGCTGCAAACCCTCTGGCTGGGCTTCAAGCGCGACGTCCTGGTCGAAATCCAGGCGATCTATACCCTGGCCTACTCCCGCGGCAAATCCGCCGACGAGCTCGCCGGCGACCTCGCCCTCGTCTACGGCGAGCCCCGCCGCTCCAACGGCAAGTCCTGGTGGTCCGATCGCTCCACGGTCCTGCGCGTTTTCAACGCGGAACTCCCCGCCGGCAAGGACGGCGCGGTGGAACTGCGCACCTCCATGCAGGTGCTCGAGCGCCGGCTTTTCCGGGCCATGGATTGACGGCGGGAGGGAACTTTTTCGCGCCTCGTTCGTATTCATGGTAGAGGGGTATTTGCTAGAATTGCGATGCGGATTTCCCGGGAGGACGAGACCATGTCTACGACGATGGAAGCCGGAAAGGGCAAGGCCCTGGAACTGGCCCTGGCCCAGATCGAGAAGGCCTACGGCCGAGAGGCCATCATGAAGCTGGGCGAGCGCGCCGCCAAGATAAAGGTGGACGTCATCCCCACCGGCGTGCTTTCGCTGGACCTCGCGCTGGGCGTCGGGGGCTTTCCCCGCGGCCGCATCGTGGAGGTCTACGGGCCCGAGTCCTCCGGCAAGACCACCCTGGCGCTGCACGTCGTGGCCCAGGCCCAGAAGCTCGGCGGCAGCGCCGCCTACATAGACGCCGAGCACGCCATGGATCCCGCCTACACCCAGCAGCTCGGCGTCGACCTCGACAACCTGCTCATTTCCCAGCCCGACTCCGGGGAAGAGGCGCTCGAGATCACCGAGAAACTCGTGCGCTCCAGCGCCCTCGACGTGATCGTGGTGGATTCCGTGGCCGCCCTCGTGCCCAAGGCCGAGATCGAGGGCGAGATGGGCGACTCCCACATGGGGCTGCAGGCGCGCCTGATGAGCCAGGCCCTGCGCAAGCTCACCTCGTCGATCGCGCGCAGCCGGACCTGCCTCATCTTCATAAACCAGATCCGCCACAAGATCGGGGTCATGTTCGGCAATCCCGAGACCACGACGGGCGGGCTGGCGCTCAAGTTCTACGCCTCCTTGCGCCTCGACATCCGCCGCATCGAGAACATCAAGGACGGCGACCAGGTCGTGGGCATGCGCACCCGCGTCAAGGTCGTCAAGAACAAGGTCGCCCCGCCCTACCGCGCGGCCGAGTTCGAGATGATTCACGGCAAGGGCGTCTCCCGGGAGGGCTGCCTGATCGACCTGGGCCTGGAGTCCCAACTGCTAGAGAAGTCCGGCTCCTGGATACTCTACCAGGGCGAGCGCCTCGGCCAGGGGCGCGAGAACGCCAAGGCCGCGCTGCGCGCCGGCGCCGAGCTTTCCGGCCGGCTGGAGCAGGCCTTGCGCGACAAATATCTCGGCCCCGGGGACGGCGTGGCGCCGGTCAAGCCGGCCGCGAAGGCGGTCAAGGCCAAGTAGGGGAGCCGTCACGCCCAAGAAGCCGCATCCGCTGCTGGAGGAATATCTCCGTTATCTCGCGGTCGAGCGCGGCTTGGCCCGCAACAGCGTTCAAGCCTATGCCTCCGATCTCGAGCCCTTCCTCGCCCGGCTGAAAGGACGCGATCCCCTGGCGCTGTCCCGCGGCGACCTGGAGGATTATCTTTGGGAGCTCAAGTCGGGCCGGGACCTGGCGGTCTCCACGCTGGCGCGCAAGATCGAGGCGCTGCGTTCCTTCTACGCCTTCCAGGCCGCGGAGCGCCGGCTGCTTGGCAATCCGGCCGCCGAACTGCGTTCGCCCAGGCGGCCCCTGCGCCTGCCCTCATGCCTGACCCTCGAGCAGATCGACCGGCTGCTCGCGGCGCCCGGCGGCGGCTCCTACGAGGAGTTGCGGGCCCGGACCATGCTCGAGCTGCTCTACGCCACCGGCATGCGCGTCTCCGAGCTCGTCGCGCTCAAGCCCGAGGCCGTCAACCTCCAGGACGGCTGGGTGCGCGTCCTCGGCAAGGGCGCCAAGGAGCGGCTGATTCCCGTCCATGAGCGCGCGCTGAGGGCGCTCGAACGCTTTCTCATGCTGCGCCGGCGGCGCTTTCCCAAGGCCGCCGCCGCGGAGGTGTTCCTGAGCCGCCGCGGCGCCCGGCTTTCCCGTTCGCAGTTCTGGCGCGACCTGCGCGCGCTGGCCAAGCGCGCCGGCGTGGAAGGCCGCGTCCATCCCCACCTGCTGCGCCATACCTTCGCGACCCACGTCCTGCGGGGCGGGGCCGACCTGCGCAGCGTGCAGGAGATGCTGGGCCATGCCAGCCTGGCCACCACGCAGATTTACACGCATCTGGACCGATCCGCGCTGAAAGATTCCCACCGGAGGCATCATCCCCGTGGTTAGGCTCGCGGCGCTGTGTCTGCTGCTGGCCTTGCCGGCGCGGGCCGCCGAGCCCGCGGCCAAGGCCCTGGATGACGATACCCTGGCCATGGTCCGGGCGTTCTTGAAGACCCCCACCTCGGATTTGCCCGCGGAGCACGTCCCGCGGTTCCTGGAGGTCGATCCGCAGGCCCTGCCTCCCAAGTTGCGGCGGCCTTTCCGCGCCAAGCGCCTGGAGCTCTACACCCTCAAGCAGATCGCCGACGGCAAAAGGCGGGGCAGCATACGCATGCCGGAGGCCGACTGCCTCGTGCCCAAGGACGCCACCAGCGCGGAGGTCGGCATACTCGGAATGGCGGGCTACGTCGAGATAACCGACGACGACGAGCTGTTCCTGATGCGGCAGACCAAGTGCACGGAACATGATCTCATGTGCGAGTTCTCCCTGCGGGTCGTGCTCGACAAGGAGAACAAGATCAACCGGCGCCGGCTGTTCCTGCACGTCAAAGACCCCATGATGGGCCTGGTGGGAATGCGCCGCGCCTACGGGAGCGTGCGCCAGACCAATTTCTTCGGGGCGGGGTTTCCCTCGTGCGCGTCGCGGCTCAAGTAGCGCGTCGGGTTTTGGAATTGCTTGAATCCCACCTTAGGCCATGAACATTCTGGGCATATCCGCCTTTTATCATGACAGCGCGGCCGCGCTGGTCCGCGACGGCGAGATCCTGGCCGCCGCCCAGGAGGAGCGCTTCTCGCGCCAGAAGCACGACGAGGGCTTTCCGGCCCAGGCCATAGGCTATTGCCTGGAGGCGGGCGGCATAGACGCCTCCCAACTCGATTATGTCGCCTACTACGACAAGCCGCTGCTGACCTTCGACCGCCTGCTGGAGACTTGGCTGGCCTTCGCGCCGCGAGGGTTCCGGGCTTTCTACAAGGCCCTGCCGCTCTGGCTGCATCACAAGCTCCATATCCCCAAACTCATCGACGCGGGCCTGGGGGGGCGCTTCCGGGGCCCCATCCTTTTTTCCCGGCATCACCATTCGCACGCGGCCTCGGCGTTTTTCCCGTCGCCCTTCGAGGAGGCCGCCATCCTGACCGTAGACGGGGTCGGGGAATGGAGCACCACCACCCTGGGTTGGGGGCGCGGCAACTCGATCCGGATGCTCAAGGAAATCCGCTTTCCCCATTCCCTGGGCCTGCTTTACAGCGCCTTCACCTACTACACCGGCTTCCGGGTCAATTCCGGCGAATACAAGGTCATGGGCCTGGCGCCCTACGGGACGCCCCGCTTCTACGAGCTCATCATGGAGAACCTCTTCGAGCTCGAGGCGGACGGCTCCTTCCGGCTGGACATGGGCTATTTCAACTACTGCCAGGGCCTGACCATGGTCAACCGGCGCTTCTGCGACCTGTTCGGACAGCCGGTCCGGGACCCCGAGAGTCCCTTGACCCAGTTCCACATGGACGTTGCCGCCTCCATCCAGAAGGTTTGCGAGGAGGCGATGCTCCGGCTGGCGCGGCATGCCCGGGAAGTCACGGGCGCCCGCAACCTCGTCATGGCGGGCGGCTGCGCCTTGAATTGCGTGGCCAACGGCTTGATCGCCCGCGAGAGGATATTCGACCGGCTCTTCATCCAGCCCGCGGCCGGAGA
>JAQUMZ010000282.1 GCA_028717865.1 Elusimicrobiota bacterium
CCGCGAAATCTCCATTCCTTTTCCCCGCGTATCTCGACCGGCTGCTCTCCCCGGCCGGGCCGTATCGTCCGGTCGGCGCGGTCCTGCGCCAGGACGGAAGGGTATGGTGGCAGGAGCCCGTCGCCGAGAGTCAACTGCCCTTGGCCCGGCTGCTGGTGCTGGCCAGGCGCTGAGCGCTCAGTCGTCTCGGCGGCGGGGAGACTTTCGGTTTTTGGCCAGCAAATCCCCCAGGGTCCTCAAGATGGCGGAGCGGTAATCCGCGAAGCCCATCCGGAAGTCCCGCTGGGTCAGTTCGTAATCGACATGCGGCGCGACGCCCAGGTTCTCGATCGGCTGGCCGATGGTGCGCTCGGCGATGGTCCAGGTCGCGTTGAGGGCGGCTATGCCGAACTGGTTGGGCAGGGAGTAGGACTTGACCGCCCCGCCCGCGCCCGCGGTCCGGACGCCCATGAGCGTGGCGCGTCCGTTGTCCTTCATGATGGCTGGGAAGAAATCTCCGCCCGAGAAGTCCAAGGCGTCGGTCAGCAGCAGGATCGGCACGTCGTCGGGTATGACCTCGTCCGAATTGGGCGCGGGGTCGATGTCGTCCACGCCCCAGAGGTGGGTCAGGTCCGTGAAGCGCTTGCCCGCGCCGAGCTGCTTGAGGATGAACTGGGCGAAGCGCACCATGAGGACCATGAACTTTTCGGTCACGGGATAGCCCGACCAGTTGTCCTCCTCCGTTTCCGCCTCGGCTTTGGCCGGGGGCGCATGGCCGCCTTGGGAACTGCGCATGATTTGGAGCAGCAGGTCGGCCGCCCATTGGGCGTCGCCCTCGCCTATGATGAGGCGGTGCTTGGGCGTCCGCATCGGTTTTTGCGACAGATGCGACACTTTCTTGTCGAGGTCGAAGATGGAGCCGCCCGGGTTGTGCACCTGGTCGATGACCAGGGCCGCGATCCCCTCGGCCCGGAACCTGGCCATGATCTCGGCGTACTGCTTGTTCTCCTTGGCGCCGCTGTCGTAGGCGGCGATGCGGATGAATCCCAGCTTGCGGCCCCGCGCGTCCTTGAAAATGTAGGCGTAAAAGTGGCCGTCCTCCGGCGTTTGCCACAGCACTTCGCCCAGCACGGGCACGAAGCTCTGCTTCGCGCCGATCATGCAGGGGTTGCCCGCCGCCTCCTTCAGCATCTCGGCGAAGACGTCCGCCAGGGGATGCGCGAATTTGTCGTTGACCTGGCGCAGCAGCCTCTTGAACAAGGAGGCCTCGGGACGGGGCGCGGCGACGGGCTCGTCGAGGACCGATTGGGGCTGTATCCCGGAGGCCGCTTCGGAGTCGAGCAGGCCCTCGTCGCGCAGCGGCGCGTCCTGGGGCACGAGCTCCGGGGTATAGTCCCAAGGCATCTGGACCCGGTAAAGCTTGCCGTCCTCGGCCGCGATCTGGAGCCTGACGTCGCCTCCCCGCGGAACCTGCATGCCGCGGCTGCGGCGGCGGTTGGTCAGGAAGAGCTCGGCCAGCTCGAGGTCCGTCCTCTTGGTGTTGCCGCCGAGGGTGTCCGCGAGCTCCTGGACGGCGTCGGCGACGGGCCGGCCGTCGAAGGTGACGACCTCGTCGCCCATTTGGAAGGGGAAAGCGTCCTCGGGAAGCTTTTCGCGGTCGATGTAGGCCAAGACGTACTTGCCCTCCGCGGTGCGGTGCACGAAGAAGGGCAGCCGCGCCACCTCGGTGGAGTGGAAGGAAATGCTCACGTGGTAGTCGCGCAGGGAAAGCACGAAAGCGTACAGCAGATCCTGGAAGCGGTGGGCGGTGATCTCGGGATCGGCGAGCACGGCGGCCTTGGCGAGTTCGTACTCGCGCTTGAGGACGAATTTGAAGCGCTCTTTCTTCCGGTCGATGGGGGCGTATTGCTCGGCGAAGATGGAGGCCACTTGGTAAAGGGTGTGCAGCATCATCTTCTGGGTCAATGTGGCCGGTTTCGCCGCGGGCGCCGCCGGCTCGGCCTGGCCCCCGGCGCGCGATTCGCCGAGCAGGGCCTGGAAAACGTTGGCGCCCAGCCGGCTGGCTTTCTCGTCCGCGGCCTGGGCGGCGGGACCGGCTTCCCCCAGCAGCCGCGCCACTTCCGAGGCCATTTGCGCGACGCGGGTCCGCGCCGCGGCTTGCGCCGCGGGGCCTTCGCGAAGCTCCGCCGCGATCTCGTCGCGCGCGGCGGCCGCCGGGACAGCCTGGGGCGCCAGGGCCAAGACGCCGCGGCTGGAGCCCGGGGCGGGAGCCGGAAGGCTCAAGGGCTTCCCCAGGGTCGAAGCGGGGAGGACCTCTCGCGGCAGGGCGAGCGCCGGAATCGCGCCGCCGGAAACCCGGACGCGCGCGGCGGCCGCCGCGGCGGCGGACCAGGACGGGCAGGCGATGAGCAGGGAAATCAGCGCGGCGAAGGATCGTTTCAAGATGCTCATGGCGGGCTCCTGGGCGTGGCGGCTCATCGTCCGCGCGTATCATAACAACCTGGGCGGCCCCGCATATGGGGCCATCGGACTATGCGGCCGCGGGCAAATGGCCTATCGCGAAGTAGTACGGGAGACTTATTTTTTCGGGGAGAGAACGGCGAGCAGGTCGCGGCGCGCGGCCGCGAAAAAGTCCCGCAAGGTCGAGATGACGGCTTGGGAAATCAGGCGGTCCGGGCCGCCGATGTCCTCGACGCTGTAGAACGGCTTCTCCCAGAGCAGCCGGCCCGCGGGGTCCTCCGCGCGCAGGGTCAGCGAGAGGGTCAGCCGTTCGACGCCGCCCGCGACGCTGGCGCGGGAAAGATACTCCGCCTTGTCGATGGAGCCGTAGATGACGACGTCGGCCCGCGCGGCCTCGGAGCGGGTGTTGACGAGCTTGACCGAGGCGAAGGCGCCCGCGGCCTCCAGGTCGTCGCGCAGGAAGCCGGAGACGGACTTGGGCTCAAGGGCGGGGACGAAATAGCCGCCGTCGCCTCCGCGCAGCAGGTTGAAGGTGCCGTCGAGATATGGGAATTTCCGGCCCTTGAACTTGAAGCGGTCCGAACGGTCCTGGAAGGGCGCCACGGCGATTCTTTGGGACAGTCCGGGTGCCGGGTCCACCGGAGGGTTGGGCACGTAGCCGCGCACGGGCAGCGCCTTGAGGGCGCAGCCGCAGGCCAGTCCCGCCGCCGCCAGCCCAGCCCAGCTCATCAGGACGTCTGGCTCCTTTCCACCCAGACCTGGGCCAGGTTGACGACGGTCTCCAGGGATTTTTCCATGGCGTGAAGAGAGGCCCACTCGGTCTGGCCGTGGGCGTTGCAGCCGCCAGTCCAGATGTTGGGGGTGGGCAGTCCCCGCTCGGTAAGGCGCGCGCCGTCCGTGCCGCCGCGAATGGGTTCCCAGCGCGGCGCGACGCCCGCGCGCTCCACGGCCCGGCTCAGGGCTTCGAGCACCTCCGGGTTTCGTTCCAGAGCGGGGCGCATGTTCCGGTAGGACTCCTTGACCTCGATGGCGATGCGGGCTTTCGGGTACAAGGCCCGGACCTCGGCGGCGACGGCTTCCAGGCGCGACTTGAGCGCTTGGAGGTCCTCGGTCTTGAAGTCCCGAAACAGCAGCTTGACCACGGCCTGGCCCACGCCGCCCTCGATCGCGTGGGGATGCATGTAGGGCTGTCGGCCCTCGGTGGTCTCGGGGGCCATATCCCGAGGGGTCCGCGCCACGATCTCGGCGGCGACCCGGACGGCGTTGACCATGACGTCCTTGGCCATGCCGGGATGGATGTCGCGCCCGGTCACGGTGACGACGGCGGAGTCCGCGCTGAAAGTTTCCTTATTGAGCGTGCCCAGCACCTCGCCGTCGACGGTGTAGGCGTAGCGGGCCCCGAATGCGCCGACGTCGAAGAATTTCGTCCCCGCGCTGACCTCCTCGTCGGGGGTGAAGGCGATCTTGACGTCCCCATGGAGGACGGCGGGGTCGGCGCGCAGGCGCTCGACCAGGGACATGATCACCGCCACCCCGGCCTTGTCGTCGGCTCCCAGCAGGGTCGTGCCGTCGGAGGTGATGATGGTCTTCCCGATGTTGTCCCGCAGGGCCGGGTTCTCAGCCGCGCGGATGACGACGGAGGGATCGCCGGGCAGCCGGATGTCGCCGCCTGGGTAGACTAGCACCTGGGGCTTGACCCCGGCGCCGCTGACGTCGGGGGAGGTGTCGACGTGGGCTAGGAAGCCGATGGGCGGGACCTTGCCGTGGGCCGGATCGGAGGCGGGCACGTTGGCGGGGATGGAGGCCGTCAGGTAGCCGTAACGGTCGAGCCGGGCGT
>JAQUMZ010000283.1 GCA_028717865.1 Elusimicrobiota bacterium
CGCCATCCGCGTCATGGCGCTGCGCGGGGCCCCGCTCATCGGCGTGGCCGCGGCCTACGGCATGGCGTTGGCGGCTCGCGGGCCCGCAAGCCGCTTCGTCAGGGCGGGCCGCCTGCTGCGCCGGGCGCGGCCGACGGCGGTCAACCTCATGCACGCCGTCGACGCCATGCTGGCCGCGGCCCGGACCGGCGGCTTGGCCTCGGTATCCCGGGCGGCCCAAGCCTACCACCGCGCCGACCTGGAGCACAACCGGCGCATGGCCGCGCTGGGAGCTTCCTTGCTCGGCAAGGACTCCCGGGTCATCACACACTGCAACGCCGGCGCCCTGGCCACGGCCGGGCTCGGGACGGCCGTCGGAGTCATCCGCTACGCGCATCGCATGGGCAGGGTATCCCATGTCTTTCCCTGCGAAACCCGGCCCTATCTGCAGGGCAGCCGCCTGACCCTATGGGAGCTCATGCGGGGCCATGTCCCGGCAACCCTCATAACGGACAACATGGCGGCGCACTTGATGAAGACCGGGCGCATCGACGCCGTGATCGTCGGGGCGGACCGCATCGCGGCCAACGCCGACGTCTGCAACAAGATCGGGACCTACGGCCTAGCCATCCTGGCCCGGCATCACGGCATCCCATTCTACGTCGTCGCTCCGAGCACGACGGTGGACCTCGACACCCCCGACGGCGGATGCATCCCCATCGAGGAACGCGGCCAGGACGAGGTCTTGAAGATATTCGGCCGGCCCATAGCCCCCCAAGGCGCGCGGGCGCATCACTTCGCCTTCGACGTCACGCCGCATCGGCTGGTCTCGGCCATCGTCACGGAAAAAGGCATCGTCCGGCCCGTCGACGGCCGGCGGCTGAGAAAAATCCTTGCCGCGAGGTCCGATCATGTCCAGTGAAATCTCGCAGTTCCGGGTCGTGCTCGTCACCGTCCCCGACGCCCCGCTCGCCGAGGCCATCGCCGCCGGCCTCGTGGAGCAGAAGCTGGCCGCCTGCGTCAACATCGTGCCCGGCGCGACGTCGGTTTACCGCTGGGAGGGCCAAATTCACCGCGACGCCGAGCAACTGCTGATCATCAAGACCCGCGTCGGCCTGCTCAGCGAGCTGACCCAATTCGTCAAGACCAAGCATCCGGCCAAGGTCCCCGAGATCATAAGCCTGCCCATCACGGAAGGCAACCCCGCCTACATGGACTGGCTGGCGGCGAACACGCTGTTCACGAAAAAGGAAGCCGGCATTAATCTGCCGCTGTAGTGGCCGAACGACACAAGCCACCCCGAAGGAACCGGCGCCCTGCTTAATGGCTAAACGACGCAAGCCACCCCAACGCAACCGGCGCCCCCCTCGTAGGGGGGCGCCGGTTGCGCGCTCGCTGCGCTCACGCGCTCGGCTTCATGCCGCACCAAGGTTCGCGTCCGACGCAGGAGGACGCGACCCCCGGCGCCGACTCTCCGGTCGGCGCCGTTCCGTTGTTGTTCAACGCCATTCCAAACGCCAATCACCACCCCAACGGCACCGGCGCCCCCCTCGTAGGGGGGCGCCGGTTGCGCGCTCGCTGCGCTCACGCGCCCGTCTTCATGCCGTACCAAGGTTCGCGTCCGACGCAGGAGGACGCGAACCCCGGCGCCGACTCTCCGGTCGGCGCCGTTCCGTTGTTGTTCAGCACCATTCCAAACGACAATCACCGCGCTCGCTGCGCTCACGCGCTCGGCTTATTCTGGCCTCAGCCTCGCCGCGGCGGCGGGTACTGCTGCGCAAGCTCGGGGCGCCGTTTCGCGTGGTGCCCAGCTCGGTCGGCGAGGCCAGCCGCCAGAAGGATCCGCGGCGGCTAGTGGTGGAGCTGGCCCTGCGCAAGGCCCGCGACGTGGCGCGGCGCCATCCCGAGGCCTTGGTGCTGGGGGCCGACACGATCGTGGTTTGCCGGGGCCGCATACTGGGCAAACCCCGCCACTACCAGGACTCCCTGAGCATCCTGCGCCTGCTCAACGGCCGCTGGCAGGACGTCTACACGGGCGTGGCCGTGGTCCGGGAGGGGGGGCTTTGGGCGCGCAGCCGGGCGGTCCGCAGTCGGGTCCTGGCCCGTCGCCTTTCCGAGGCGCAATTGCGCCGCCTGGCGGGCAAGCACATGGACAAAGCCGGGGCCTACGCCGTGCAGGACCAGGACGACCCCTTCATCGAGCGCATCGTGGGAGACTACGGCAACGTGGTGGGCCTGCCCCTGGAGGCCACCCGCCGGTTGCTGAGCGGCGCCGGACTGGACCTCAAGCCGCGGCGGGCTTTCCGTCCGCCAAGGGCAGGGTGAAGTAGAAGCACGCGCCGCGCGGCTGGGCATCCTCCACTCCGATATCTCCGCCGTGGCGCTGCACCGCCTTTAGACAGAAGGCCAAGCCCAAGCCGACGTTGCCGACGTGGCGCTTCAGGTCCTTCTGGAAAAATTTATGGAACAACTCGGGCCGAGCCTCGGGCGGGACCCCCGGCCCGCCGTCCGAGATTCCGACCCGGACCCGGCCCTCCCGCAGGCCCATCCGGATGGACACGACACCGCCGGCCGGGGTATGCTCGATGGCGTTGTACACCAGGTTGTCGAGCACCCGCCGCAGCAAGGCGGCGTCGCCCGAAACGGCGCCGACGATGCCGTCGGGGAGTTCCAGTTTCAAGGCCTGTTTGCGGTCGGCCGACACCAGGGCGAAGTCCTTGGCGCAGGCGGCGGCCAGCTGGCCCAGATCGACGGGCTTGCTCTCGCGCAGACCGGCTATTTCCTCCATGCGCGCCAGTTGCAGGACGTCCTCCACCATCCTCTGCAGGCGGTCCGTCGACATCGACAACAGCTCCATGGTGCGCCGACAGCCCTTCCCGGTGCGGTAGTCGCAGGACTGCTCCCGCAGCAGGGTCACGCCCGAGCGGATCACGGTCAAGGGCGTCTTGAGATCGTGCACGAGCATCGCCGAAAGCTCCCGCTTCTCCAGCTCCAGCTCGCGCCGCCGGCGCGTCTCCTCCTTGAGCACGCCGCCCATCCGATTGAAGGCTCCGATCAGGCGCCCGACCTCGTCGCCGGCGTCCTCGCCGCGCAGGGTCCGGAAGCGCTCCGGATGCCTCGGCAGGGCCTCGACGCGGGGCACCAGCCGCTCTATGCGCCAGCCAAACCAAGCGCCCATGAGCCAGGCGGTAAGGACGATGCCCAAAAACGCGCTGACCCCCCATTGCACGGCCTGGGCCTCGATCTGCGCCAGACGGGCCTCGAGGTCGCGCATATGGTAGCCGACCAGGACGACGCCGCGGCCGCGCTCGCCCAGCGAGACGTCCCGCTCGACGTCATAGACTCCGTCGGGAACCTGGTCTATGGGCAGGCCGGGGTGGGCGGCGCGGCCCAGCATGCGCGAGTCGTCGACCCGAGTCAGCAGCGCCCGGCCCCGGCGGTCGCGAACCTGCACCGTCACCATGCCGGCCTGGCGAACCAGGGCGGTCAGATCGGAACCCAGTTCCCGGTAGCGGCCGGCGCGCGCCTGCGCACCCACCAAGGCGCGCACCGCGGTCGCCGTCGTCTGAGCCATGTTCTCGGCGCGGGCGTAGGCCTCGCGGCGGATGATGCGCACATGGTGCGTAAGCAGACCGGCGGCGATGACCAGCCCGAAGCACGAAAACACCAAGGCCAGGCGGACGCTCAGGCGCATCTCGTTTCAAGTCTACCTCATTTTTCCTATACTGTGCAGGTGAAGCCATCCGGGTGGGCAGACGTTCC
This sequence comes from Elusimicrobiota bacterium, assembly GCA_028717865.1. Lineage (GTDB taxonomy): Bacteria > Elusimicrobiota > Elusimicrobia > UBA1565 > UBA9628 > UBA9628. The sequence goes on from JAQUMZ010000283.1 coordinate 3,742, forward strand.
CGCGCGCATGTGGTTTCTATTGAGCACCCTGCCCCTTCGCGGCCGGTTCCTAACGGGCAAAGCCAGTTTCGTCCGAGCCCGAACGACCTCCACCACCAACGCCATGGCCCAGCTCATCGACCGCCACGGCCGCCCCCTGGGGCAGAAGCTCCTGGCGCACCACCAGCTGGAAACCGAGCCACCGCGCACCGGCATCCAAGGCTGGGACCTTTTCGAACGGCACGCCGCGGCGGCGGGCGGCCCGCGCGAACCGCTGCTGCGCCTGGAGTGCGGTTATTGCGGCCATCAATTCCTGATCCGCATCGACGGGCGCTCCTGCGGCGACTGCAGGTCCGTGGATACGGGATCGTACCGCTCGACGTGGTTCGCGCTGATGGAATCCTCGTATCAAGGGGAGCCCAGCCTGTCTTGCGTGCATTGCGAGCAAAAAAGCGTTCCCGGCGTACGTTTCTTATAAGAATCGCCATGATGACAGAGTTGACGCTGCGCGGCGCGAACCTGGCCGCCCTGATGGCGGCGCTCGCCCTCGGGC
>JAQUMZ010000284.1 GCA_028717865.1 Elusimicrobiota bacterium
CCTCGTCGTCATGGAGGCAGCTGCCCAGCCCTCCCGGCCGCCGCGGATCGTCCAGGAACGTGGCCAGGGGCGAACCGACCGTGCGCCCCAGACGTCCCGCCAGGAGGGACTTGCCCCTCTGCACCTGGTCGGCGCAGAGCAGGTCCGCGACCAGCCCGAGGATCTCGCCCGCGCACCAGGGATCGAATATCGCCGAGCGCCGGCCCCCCGCGAGCTTGCGCGCGCCCAGCAGTTCGGCGGCGCGCCGGGCCGCCTGCCCCGCCACCCGGCCGAAGTCGAGGTCTGCGGCCTTGCAGGCCGACTGGAACGCCGAACCGACCTGCACGTCGTCCCCGTCGCGGGCCAGCACCGAGAAGCCCACGCTGGCCGAGGTTCCCCGGTCGCGGGAGAAGACGCCCCGGCTGCTGGCGATCACCATCTCGCCCCGCGATTCCCCGTAACCCGCGCGCAAGACGGCGGACAGGCGCGGGTCGTGCGCCAAGGCGCGGGCGTGGCACTCCTTCAGGCGCTCGACGCGCTCGCCCAAGGGCGGGGTGAAAAGCCCCTCGTCCCACAGCGAAGCCTCCAAGGCCGGCTCCGATGCCCCGCCGGCGGCCGCGGGCAGGCTTTTGCAGGGGTCGGACTCAAGATGGCCGATTTGCGCGGCGGCCTGGGCATAAAGGCCCCGCAGCGTCTCCTGGCTGACGCCTCCGGCCCAGGCGAAGGCCATGCGGCCGTCGCGCAATATCCGCAGGCCCGCGCCCTCGGAGGCGCCCTGCGACAGGCCGTCGAGAAGCCCGTCGCGCATCTCCACGCCGCGCTCTTCGCCGCGGGAAAGGTAGATCTCCGCCTCGACGCCGCGGTCCCGGGCGCGCAGCCAGCCCAGGAAGTCCGCGGCCAGCGCTTCGAGGCCGGGCGTCGCGCCGGAAGTCATGGCCGGCCCAGGGAGGTCAGGCCCATGTACAAGAACAAGAAGGCCGAAAGCAGGAAGAAGAAGCCCCAGCGCCGCCGCTCCAGGGCCAGGTGCGCGTCGTTGAGCACGGTCTCGCGCAGGAAGGCGTTGACGCGTTCTATGAGGTCGAAGCGATAAATAAAACCCAAGCCCATGGCCAGGCAGAGCAAGCCGGTGACGATCTTGATCAAGGCGCTCATGGCTCTGGATTATAGCGGTTCATGGCGGCCTCCAGCCCCTCGGCCGCCGCGGCGCGCACCGCCTCCAGCGCCGAGCCCAGGACCTCGTCCAAGGCCGCCGCCTCCGGCGGGCGGAAGCGCGCGAGCACGAAAGCCGCGGCGTCCATGCCCGGCGGCTGGGGCCCGACTCCGATGCGCAGCCTGGGTATATCCTCGGTGCCCAGGGCCGCGATCACCGACTCCATGCCCTTTTGTCCCCCGGACGACCCCCGCGCGCGCAGGCGCAACCGGCCCAGGGGCAGGGCCACGTCGTCGAAACAGACGAGGACGCGGGCCGGCTCGATCTTGTGGAAGCGCGACAGGGCGCCCACGAAACGCCCCGACTCGTTCATGAACGTCATGGGCTTGCCGATCAGCAGGCCCTCCTTGCGGCACCACGTCCCCAGGCCCTGGAAATCGCGCCAGCTCTCGCCCTCGGCCAGCCGGTCCGCCAGACGGAAGCCCACGTTGTGCCGGGTCTTCTCATAGCGCGGGCCGGGATTTCCCAGGCCGATCACCAAGGCCAATTTGAGCATAATTCGCTGGCCTCACAAACAAATTCGCGGCGCGCCAGCGCCGCGAATCCGAAACGCCCCCCCTGAAGGGGGGGCGTTTCGTTCCGTTGGGGGGTGCAATATCCGTTGCTCCAGGTTACTTCTCACCCTCCTTCTTCCCCTCCTTCTTGCCGCCCTCCTTCTTCTCGGGGGCGGGCGCGCCGGCCTTCGCGGTTTCCTTGACCAGCTTGCCTTCCTCGTCCTTCTTGCCCTTGGTCGAGGCGCTCTCGGGCTCCGCCGCGGCCGCCTCGGCGGCGGCCGGCGCGGCGGCGGGGGCCTCCTCGATGACCTTGACGGTGGTCACGTGCACGACGCGGCTCTGGGCCGGATCGAGGACTTCGACCCCGGACGGAACCGTCAGTTCCTCGACCAGGATGTGGTGATTGAGCTCCAGCCGGGAAACGTCCACCGCGATGTCGTGCGGAATGTCGGCGGGCAAGGCGCGCACGCTCAACTCGCGCAGTTCATATTGGAGGGTGCCTCCGGAGTTCTTCACGCCCGGGGCCTCGCCCACCACGCGCAGGGGCACCTTGGCCGTCATCTTCGCCGTCATCGACACCCTCTGAAAATCGGCGTGGACCAGCCGGTCGGTCACGGGGTGGCGCTGCAGTTCCTTGACCATGACGGTCTCCTCGGAGGCGCCGAGCCGCAGATGCAGGATGGCGTTGACGCCGCCGCGCTTGCGGGCGGCCAGAAGGTCGCGCTCCGCCACGGCCACGCTTACGGGGGGCTTGCCGCCCCCGTAGATGACGCCCGGCACGCCAGCCTTGCCGCGCAGAGCCGAGAGCGCCTTCTTCGTGCTCCCTGCGCGCACTTCTACGGACAGCTTGATGTCTTCCATGGAATGTCTCCTAGTTTAAACGAAAAGCTCGCTGATCGAGAGTCCGCGATGGTTGCGCAGTATGGCCTCGCCCATCAGCGGCGCGATCGACAGGACCCTGACCCGGTCGCTCTCCAGGTGGTGGATCGGTATGGAATCGGTAAGCACCATCTCCTCGAGCGCGGAACGGGCGATCAGATCGCAGGCCGCCCCGGAAAGGACCCCGTGCACGCACGCGGCATAGACCTTGACGGCCCCGCACTCCTTGAGCTTGTCCACCACCTTGGTCAGGGTCCCGGCGGTATCCACCATGTCGTCCAGAATGAGCGCGGTGCGCCCCTCCACGTCGCCGATGAGATGGTAGACCGAGGCCTCGTTGGGATGGGGCCGGCGCTTGTCGACTATGGCCAGCTTGGCCTCGAGGCGCTTGGCCACGGCCCGCGCCCGCTCCACCCCCCCCACGTCGGGAGAGACCACGGTGAGATTCTCGATGCGCTTTTTGCGGAAATAGTCCAGGATCACCGGCGCGGCGATCAGGTGATCCACCGGGATGTCGAAGAAGCCCTGGATCTGCGCCGCGTGCAGATCCATCGTGATGACGCGGCTGGCGCCCGAGACGGTGATGAGGTTGGCCACCAGCTTGGCCGAGATGGGCACGCGCGGCGCGCTCTTGCGGTCGGCGCGGGCGTAGCCGAAATAGGGGATGACCGCGGTGATGCGGCCGGCGGAAGCCCGGCGCAGGGCGTCGATCATGATCAGCAGTTCGATGAGGTGCTCGTTGACGGGCCGGCAGGTCGGCTGCACCACGTAGCAATCCGCGCCGCGCACGTTCTCGTCGATCTGCACGTTGATCTCGCCGTCGGCGAAACGGCTCACGCGGGCCTTGCCCAGCTCGAGCCCGAGGTAGCCGCAGATGTCCCGGGACAGCTTGGGATTGGCGTTGCCGGTGAATACCTTCAAGCGGCGGAAACCATGGGCGCCCTCCTCGTGCGCGGCCGGCTCGGCGTCTTTCTTGGCCATCGGGACCTCCGGGACCACGGTCTTCATGTCTTGTTGACCTGCCGCTCCCGGGCGATGGCCAGAGCCCCGTCCGGGACGTCCTCCGTGATGGTGGAACCCGCGCCCACGCGGGCGCCGCGTCCGACCTTGACCGGCGCCACGAGATTCACGTTGGAGCCTATGAAGGCCTTGGCTCCGATGAGGGTCTTGTGCTTGACCTTGCCGTCGTAGTTGCAGGTGATGGTGCCCGCTCCGATGTTGACGTCCTCCATGATCTCGGCGTCTCCGATGTAGCTCAAGTGGGGGACCTTGGAGCCGAAGCCGACGCGGGAGGCCTTGACCTCGGAGAAGTTCCCAATCTTGGCCCGGGGGCCCAGGACCGAGTCGGGCCGGATGTTCGAAAACGGCCCGATCACGCATTTCTCGAGCACCCGGCAATCCACCAGCTGCGAGCTGCGGATCTCGCATTCGTTGGCCACCTGGGCGTTCTCCAGATAGCAGAAGGGCCCGACGCTGCATTGCCGGCCGATCTTGGTCTTGCCGCGCAGGATGGTGAAGGGCTGGATCACCGTCTCGGGGCCGACCTCGACGTCGGCGTCGACGCAGGTGGAGGCCGGGTCGCGCACGGTCACGCCGGAAAGCATCAGGCGCTCGACCATGCGGCGATTGATCACCCGCTCGGCGTTGGCGAGCTGGACCCGGGAATTGATCCCGAAGATCTCCTCCGGGTTG
>JAQUMZ010000285.1 GCA_028717865.1 Elusimicrobiota bacterium
GGGGCCGCCACGGTCCTGTGGACGGACAAGACCGGCACCGGGACGCTGAACCAGAGGCGGGTCAGCCGGCTTTGGGCGGAGGGGGAGTCTTGCGACCCGAACGGCGATCCGACGCGCGCGGCCGCCGGGCGGTTCCCCGCGCTGGTGGAGTACGGCGTCCTGGCCTGCAAGGCCTCGCCGTTCGATCCGATGGAGAAGGCCTTCCATCAGCTGGCCGACGCGGCCGCCTCCGGCCGGCGGACCGGCTGGACGCTGGTGCGGGAATATCCCTTGTCGCCGGGACTCCTGGCCGTGACGCAGGTCTGGCGCCGGCCCGAGGGCGGTGAACTCCTGGCCGCCGCCAAGGGCGCGCCCGAGGCGATCGCCGGCCTGTGCCGCATGAGCGAGCAACGGAAGAGCGCCCTGTCGTCGGCCGTCGCGGCCATGGCCGACGACGGATTGCGGGTCATCGGCGTGGCCCGCGCGCGCTGTTCCGACCGCGAGGCGCCGGAAGAGCAGTCCGGGTTCGCGTTCGAATTCCTCGGCTTGGTGGGGCTGGCCGACCCGGTGCGGCCCGCGGTCCCGGCCAGTATCCGGGAATGCTACGCCGCCGGCATCCGCGTCATCATGATCACCGGCGATTATCCCGGGACCGCGAGGAACATCGCGCGGCAGATCGGCCTGCGCAATCCGGAGCTGGTCATCACCGGCCCGGAGCTCGACGCCATGGGCGACGAGGAGTTCGCCGGTCGCATCTCCGGAGTGAACGTTTTCGCCCGCGTCGTCCCGGAGCAGAAGCTGCGCATCGTCAAGGCCCTCAAGGCCAACCGGGAGGTCGTGGCCATGACCGGGGACGGCGTCAACGATGCCCCGGCGCTCAAGGCGGCCCATATCGGCATCGCCATGGGCGGCCGCGGCACGGACGTGGCGCGCGAGTCCGCCGCCCTCATCCTGCTCGACGACGACTTCTCCTCGATCGTCGCGGCCGTGAGGATGGGGCGCCGCATCTTCGACAACATCAAGAAAGCGGTCGCTTTCATCTTCGCGGCGCACGTTCCCATCGCCGGACTGTCGATGCTGCCGGTTTTCTTCAAGGACTGGCCGCTCATCCTCTTGCCGGTGCATGTCGTCTTCCTCGAGCTTATCATCGACCCGTCCTGCTCGATAATTTTCGAGGCGGAGAGCGCGGAGCGGGACGTCATGCGGCGTCCGCCGCGGGACCCCCACGAGCGGCTGTTCAGCCTGAGGGCCATCGCGCTCAGCCTGTTCCAAGGCGCCTGCGTCCTGGCCATCCTTTTGGGCGTCTTCGCGGCGTCCGGCGTTCTGGGGCATCCGCAGGAGGACTCCAGGCGCGCCCTGGTCTTCACGACCATGGTCGTCGCCAACCTGTGCCTGATCCTGACGAACCGTTCTTGGACGCGGACCATACTTTCGATGTTTCGGGAGCCGAACGGCGCGTTGTGGTGGGTGGTGGGCGGCAGCGCGGCCGCCATGGGGCTCATTCTCGGTCTTCCCGGCCTGCGGCGGCTGTTCCACTTCGGCTCGCTGCATCCGGCGGATTTGGTCCTTTGCTCGGCCGCGGGGATCATCTCCATCCTGTGGTTCGAGTCGCTCAAGATGATCCGGCATCGGCGCCGGACGGCGCCTGGCTGAGCGCGCGGCCCGCGGCGGACCGGGCTATTTCTTCTTCTTCCCGAAGAGCCCCTTGACCATGCCGGCCGCGGTCTTGCCCGCGCCCTGCAGCTTCAGGCCCCCGCTACCTCGGGCTGGTCTGGCATCTGCTCAGCGACTGGGGTGGGTTCGTGCGCCGGCTCTCCGGAGGGCGCCAGGCTCCGTAAGCGAAAGCCTCAGGCCGGGCGGGCGGCGCCGCCCCGGGACTGGAGTTCGGCCTCGGCTTCGCGGACCATGCTTTCCAGGACGTCCCGGACCGGGACGATCTCGCGCACGCGCGAGACGTTGTGCCCCGCGAAGACCACGGCGTTGTCGATGTCCCCGGCCACGGCGTTGAACATGGCCTTGGCGATGCAGTAAGGGGCGGCGGCCGGGTTGCAGGTGCGCAGGCACTGGTAGCCGCACTTGAAGGGGACCCGCGCCCCCGACAGCACGCGATCCACGAAACGGGTGCGGATGGCGCGGCCGGGCATGCCGACCGGGCTCTCGATGATGACCAAGTCCTCGGGCCGGGCCTTGAGGTAGAGGTCCTTGAAAGCCTGCGCCACCGAGCATTCCTTGGTGGCCACCAGGCGGGTGGCGATCTGCACGCCCCGCGCGCCCAGGGCGAAGAACCGCGCCGCGTCCTTGCCGTCGAATATTCCTCCGGCCGCGATGACCGGCACGCGGGCTCCGGTCTGCCGTTCGCAGTCCCGCGCCACCTTCAGGACCTCGACCACCTCCGCCTCCAGGCGCCCGGGGCGGGGCGGCTGGAGCTCTTCCGGCTTGAAGCCGAGGTGTCCGCCGGCCAGCGGGCCTTCCACTATGAAAGCGTCGGGGACGCGGTCGTAGCGTTTTTTCCAGGCCTTGATGATGATGGCCGCGGCGCGGGCCGAGGAGACGATGGGGATCAGGCGCGTCTGGAAGCCATCGGTCAGGGCCGGCAGGCACAGGGGCAGGCCCGCTCCCGAGGCGATAAAATCCGCCCCGGCCGCGGCCGCGGTCCGGGCCAAGTCCTCGAAATTGGACAAGGCGCCCAGAAGGTTGACGCCCACGAAACCCTTGGTCATGGCCTTGACCTTGCGTATCTCCGCCTGGAGCGCGCGCCGGGAGGCGCCGGGAAAGTCGGTCTCGTTCTCCTCGGTTCCGTAGCCGAGGCCCACGCCGGCGATGGTGCCGACGGCCCCGCACTCGGCCACGGCGCCGGCCAGGGCGGCGGTGGAAACCTGGACGCCCATGCCGCCTTGCACGATCGGGATGGAAATCTCCCGGTCCGCGATGATCAGGGGTTCCAGGGCCTTAGGCATGCGTTCCTGACCGGTCAGCCATCGCTCTTGAGCGCCTCGCGGATGAGCGCCCGGCTCGCGCCCGTCTCCAGCGCCACCCGCTCGAACAGCTCGGACTCGCTGAGGCCCCGGCCCAGGGAGCGGCCGTATAGGTTGTGGGCGCGCCAGCGCCGCATGCAGGTCCGGATCATCTTGCGATTGGCGGGGCTGCGTTCCAGCTGCTGCATCTCAAGGCCTCTCGCGGCGTGCGCCGCGATGCCGCGGCCGGCCCGCGCCGTGACGGCGGGGGTGCTGGATGCGCTGCGGCGCGGCGGCGGGGGCGGGGGCTTTTCCGTAGTCGAACTCGGGCAGGCGCCGGGCCTCCAGCTTCTTGCCCATGATCTTCTCGATGGCGCGGATCATGGCGGCGTCGGCGCCCGTCACCAGGGTGAAGGCGTCCCCGGTCTTGGCGGCGCGCCCGGTGCGCCCGATGCGGTGCGTGTAGAGCTCGGGCGTGGAGGGAACGTCGAAGTTGATGACGTGGGATATCTCGGAGATGTCGATGCCGCGGGCCGCGATGTCGGTGGCCACGAGGATCTGGTGGGAGCCGTCGCGGAAGCCGTCGAGGGCCCGCCGCCGGCGGTTCTGGGACAGGTTGCCTTGCAGCGAGGCGGCCCCGAAGCCGGCGTCCTGGAGCTTGGCGCCCAGCCGCTTGGCCCGATGCTTGGTGCGCGTGAAGACCAGCACCGAGCCGGTCCCGGCGCGCCGGATGAGCTCGAGCAGAAGCTCGGTCTTGAGGTGCTCGGGCACCGGATAAAGCGCGTGCGAGACGGTGGCCAAAGGCACCGCGTGGTCGATCGACACGGTGACCGGGTCGCGCAGGCATTCGTGCGCCAGGCGGCGGACCTCGGCGGGCATGGTGGCCGAGAAGAGCAGGGTCTGCCGGGCCTTGGGCACGGCGGCAAGGAGCTTCCGGATGGAGGGCAGGAAGCCCATGTCGAACATCTGGTCCGCCTCGTCCAGGACGAGGACTTCGACCGCGGAGAGGTCGGCGGTGCCGCGCCCGAGGTGGTCGAGCAGGCGGCCGGGGCAGGCGACGATGATCTCGGCGCCGCCGCGCAGGGCCGCGATCTGCGGCTGCATACCCACGCCGCCGTAGACGCTGGCGGCGCGCAGGCGGGTGTGCCGGCCCAGCTCATGGCAGGCGCCGCGGATCTGCTCGGCCAGCTCGCGCGTGGGGGCGATGATCAAGGCGCGGATGCGTCCGCGCGGCCCCTCCATCAGGCGCTGCAGGATGGGCAGGGCGAAGGCCGCGGTCTTGCCGGTGCCGGTCTGGGCCAGGCCGAGCACGTCGCGGCG
>JAQUMZ010000286.1 GCA_028717865.1 Elusimicrobiota bacterium
ATGTTCTTACCTGGGGAGGTCTCGCATCGTGCCTGAAAGGGTGACCCGCAGCGAGGCGGGGAGCAAGAAGTCAGCAGAGGTCGTAGTAGCGGGCCCGGGAATGGCCGCGAAGGACCGAATGGAAGGGAGAGCGGAACGACCATGAGTCTCGCGGACGATAGGCGCCAGGAATCCAAGCAAATGGAGCTACCGCTGGGCCCCCGGGGTGAAGCCCTGGAAGACCAGGGCAGCGGCGAAACGTCCGCGGCGGCAAGAGGAACGGAGCGCTCAGGGACCGACCAGCTCATGGAAGAGGTGGTCGAACGCGACAACGCCCTCAAGGCGTTGAAACGGGTGAGGAAGAACAAGGGCAGTCCCGGCGTGGATGGAATGACCGTGGAGGAGTTGCCGCGGTACTTGACGGGGAACTGGGAATTGCTGCGAACGCAGTTGCTCGCAGGAACATACCAGCCCAAGCCAGTAAAGCGGCAAGAGATAGAGAAAGAGGGCGGAGGGATCAGGACGCTCGGAATACCCTGCGCGCTCGACCGGTTCCTGCAACAGGCCATTCTTCAAGTCCTGCAACCGAGATTCGACCCGACCTTCTCAGGAAACAGTTACGGTTTCCGACCTGGGCGGAGCGCGCATGGCGCGGTAAAAGCCGCGCAGCGCTACATTCAGGAAGGACGTGACTGGGTGGTAGACCTGGACTTGGAGGAATTCTTCGACCGGGTCAACCACGACATGCTGATGGGAAGGCTGGCGAAACGGATAACGGACAAGCGCATGCTGAGGCTGATCCGTGGCTACCTCGAAGCGGGAATGATGAGCAACGGGGTGGTGATGGAACGACATGAAGGGACGCCGCAAGGCGGCCCTTTGTCGCCGCTGCTGGCCAACGTGCTGCTCGACGAGGTGGACAAGGAACTGGAGAAACGCGGACATGCGTTCGTTCGATACGCGGACGACTGCAACGTGTATGTGCGGTCGCAACGCGCGGGCGAACGAGTCATGGAAGGCCTCAAGGGCATATACGCGAAGCTCCGGCTAAAGGTCAACGAGTCGAAAAGCGCGGTGGACAGACCGTGGCGCCGCAAGCTCCTTGGCTATAGCTTCTGGAAAATCAAGGGAGTGATAAAACTACGGGTCGCGCCCAAGGCCATGAAAAAGATGAAGAACCGTGTAAGAGAAATAACACGGCGTTCCGGCGGCAAAAGCCTAAAATCAGTGGTAGCGGAACTGCGAGGTTTTCTGGAGGGCTGGAAGGAATACTTTCGGCTCGCGGAAACACCTGGCGTGTTCCGAGACCTTGATGGATGGATGCGCCGCCGGCTGATCACGGTTCAACTGAAACAGTGGAAACGAGGGAGGACAGGGTATAGGCGACTACGAGCCCGGAAAGTTCCGGCACACATAGCTCGCCCAGCCGCCGCCCACGTCAAAAGCTGGTGGCGCGTAGCCGAATGGCCCGCGCTGCGCATGGCATTCCCCATTCGCTACTTCACCGACCTGGGGGTGCCTCAACTGGCCGCGTAACCTCAACCATCCAAACCGCCGGATGCGGACCCGCATGTCCGGTGGTGTGGGAGGGGTCGGGCGGGGAAAATCCCGCCCGCCCCTATCCCGATCGCACCCTCCCTCCGGTCGGGCGCGAACCTCGCGAACAGCTTCGACCACATGCCGTTAAGCCAGCGCTTGAGCGTTAGCGAGAGCGCAACCGCCGCCCCCATACGGGGGGCGGCGGTTCCGTCGGGGTGGCAACTAGATGGAAGCCGGGCCAACCGCCGTTTTCAGGTTAATGGATAACGCCGATCTTGCGGATGACCGTGGAACTGCCGTTGGGGGACTTGACCTTGATGCGGGCGATGTAGCCGCCCTTGGAGACCAGCACGCCCGAGCCGTTGCGGCCGTCCCATTCCACGAAGTTCGGCCCCGCCTTGCCGCCCTCGACGGCCGGGCCGTAGCTCAGGGTCTTGACCACGTAGCCGAGCAGGTCGTAGATGGTGATGGTCACGTCGGAGTCCGCGCCCAGGATGTAGGTGATCGTGGTCTTGCCCGAGGCGCCGCCCTTGCGGGTGTCGAAGGGGTTCGGATAGTTGCTCACGCCGGAGATGATATCGTTGGCGACCCCGGTGTTGACGTTGGCGCCCAAGGGCGACCAGGGCGAGAACACCCCGGCCCCGCTGAGCGCGCGCACCCGGTAGCCGTAGTACATCGAGGCGGGCCGCGGGCCCTCGCCGGGGAAATTGGGATCGCCCACGGTGTAGGACGGCTGCTTGCCGCTGATAAGGTTGAGGGTGCGCCAGAGGACCGCGGCCGCGATGTTGTCGGGCTCGCCGCCGCGCTCCTGCACCTCGTAGGCCAGGACCCCGGATACGGGCGGGTTGGCCGCGTTCCAGCGCAGGGCGTAGGAGGGCTTGCCCTGCTCGAGAGGCTGCACCGGCCCGGGCGCCGAGGGCGGCGCCGGGTCGGGCCGGTAGAAGAGGATCGGCCGCGCGGCGGACACGGTCTGCGATGCGCCGTCCACCGACACGAAACGGGCGAAGATGATCGCCGCCCGGTCGCTGACGGGCTCGTTGGACATGTGCACGATGGGCGCCGAGCCGCGCAGGCCGCGGCCGTTGCCCGGCGGCGGATCGTTGTCGAGCGCCACTACGCGCAGGGTGGAGGCGTTGACTTTCTCGGCGCGCATGATCTCGCTGCCCACGAATATGACGCCGGGCAGGTTGAGCGCGGCGGCGTCCGCGACGGCGAAGACGGTGGTGTCCTGGGTCAACGCCTGGGCCAGGCGCGTCGTGCCGGGGATGGGGATGGTAAGATTTCCCACCTTGGCCGTGGTCGGCGCCGTCTCCTGGACCCCCAGGCCCTGCACGGACAGGCTTCCCTCGCCGCCGAGCAGGGTCACGCTGGACCAGGAGCCGCTGAACGAGGCCGGATTGTCGTAGAACTCGCCCACCGCCACCTGATAGTAACCGGTGGCGGAGATCATGGGCAGCAGGGCCCGGATCTCGCCGCTCTTGGCGCTCCAGGCCGAGGGCACGAAGCCCTGGTCGGGCACCGGCGTGGCCTTGGCCGCGTTGCCCTGGTCGGTCACGTCGTTGCCCAGCATGATCTGCACCCCGCCGAAGCCGTTGTTGAAGACCATGTCCACGATGCCGTCCTGGTTGAGATCCATGTCCAGCACGCCCGTGTTGGTCAGGTCGCGCGCGGGCACCCCGTCGCCGATCAGGGAAACGAACAGGGGCCGGGTACTCTCGCCGACGGAGAAATTGTCCGGTATGCCGTCGCCGTTGACGTCGAGCAAGGGCGCCTCGCCCGGGCAGGCGCTCAGCCACTGCCGGCCGTCCTTGCAGAGCCACTTGTCCTGGTCCGGGATGGGGTTGGCGTGCGCGTCGCGGCAGATATTGTTGCGCATGTTGGTCAAGTCGCCGCCGTTGTTGCAGTTGGCGGCGTCGACCTCGGCAAAGGCGGGGAAGCCCACGGCGTGGCCGGGCACGCCCGCCTGGGAGCGGGTGACGATGATCGGGACGGCCGAGGAGCTGATCGACACCGAGGGCACGCTCAGCGGCATGATGGTCACCGTGCGGGATTCGTAAGGCGGCCGCTTGGCCGGGTCGGGCGCCGCCGCCACCGGCGCCCCGTTCGGGGCGAGCAGGTCGGAGAAGTGGTTGAGGCGCAGGCCCGCCTGGTGGTTCAGGGTCGGAGCGTTGTTTCCGTCGACGCTGTAATAGCCTATGTCGGCCGATACGAATAGCACCGTGGCGGCCGTGGTCACGCGCAGATAGGGGATGCCGTTGTGGGCGAGCGGCACCGTCACGCCCCAGACGCCGGCGCTGGTGGCCGGGGCGGTCGAGCCGAGCCGGGTGTCCGACTGGGGCGTGAACACCCGGTCGCGGTTGTCCAGCCACACGCTCACGTTGGAGAAGTCGCCCTGGCCGGTGGTGGTGCTGAGCACGGTGCCGATCTGGTCGAGACGGATGGCGGCGAGGTTGACGAAGTCGGAATTGGTCTTGAGCTCGAGTTGGAGCAGGGCCACGTTCTGCTGACCCTGGCCGGCGCCCGCGGGCGCCACGGTGAATCCGGTTATGGAGAGGAAGATCGGGCTGATGGCGACGTCGGTGCCCACGTAAGGGTAGCCCGTGGTGCCGGAGCCCAGCGGCAGGCTGCGGTTGATGCCGGTGCGGATCACCGGCGCCACGGCATCCCCACGCGGCAGGCCGACCCAGGAGCCGTCCCGGACCGCGATGCCGACCAGGTCGTTCTGCACCGCGG
>JAQUMZ010000287.1 GCA_028717865.1 Elusimicrobiota bacterium
GCCAGCGCGCCGCGCCGGCGGCGCGCCGGCGCGGCGCCGGCAGCCGCGGGCGCGGTCTCATCGGCATGGGCGGGCTCGGGCCCGGGCCGCGGCGTTGGCGGCGGATGGTAGACGGGCAAGGGGATCGGATCGGGGCTCTCGCCTTCGCGGACGGGTTCCGGCGCCGCGTTCGGCGGGATTACCGGCGCTTGAGTCTCGGGTTTCGCAGCCGGGACGGGCTGAGCCGGCGCCGGGTCTTGGGCGGGCGCGGGCGCGTCCGGCACGGACGGCGGCTGTGCGCCCTCGACTTCCGGGGCCTCGCCTTCGGGCGCCGCCGCGGCGGTCTCCATGACCGGCAGGTCCAGCTCGAGGTGCGCCAATTCCTCCGTGTAGCGCTTAAGCAGGCGCTCGAAGCGCTGGGAAGGGTGCTCCTCTTCCATGGCGGAAGACGAGTCCGGCTAGGCCGTCCCGTGCATCTTCGACTGGTACTGGCTGACGACCTCGGCGAGCTCCCTCTGCATGGAGTCCTTGATGCGCTGCAGTTCGGTCTGCTTCTTGCGGTACTCCGACTGCAGGGCCTCGGTCTGCTCGGCCAGCTCGTCCTTGCGCTTGGACAAGGACAGGCTTTCGGCCAGGCGCGCCGAGTCCCAGGCCTCGCGTTCGGCCCGGGCCTTCTCCTGGGACTGCTCCATATCGGACTCGCGCTTGGCGAAATGCTCCTCTATGGCCGCGGCCCGCGCCTTTATGTCAGCCAGCAGTTCCTCGTGCTTCTTCTTGAGCAACTCCGTGCGCTGCTTGTGCTCGGTTTCCAGGGCGTCGTGCCGGGCGACCCAGCGGGCCTCGAGTTCGGTCTCCTTCTGCATGAGTTCCTTGTAGAAGGCCTCCATTTTGCGGGCCCGGGCCTCGTCCTGCTCGGAGGAGGCCTTGAGGAACTTCTCGTGGAACTCGAGGTTGACGGCTTCCTTGGTCGCGATGTCCTTGAGCAACTCCTGGATGCGCGCCTCCTTTTTGGCCGCGTCGGCCTCGAGGCTTTCGCAACGCTCCGAGGCGTCCTTGAGGCTGGCGCGCAGGGCGTCGAGCTCGTCGGAGTAGCGGCGCTGGGTCTCCCGCTGGACCGTGTCGCGAATCTGGTCCTGGAGCGTGCGCAAGGTGGAGATCGTCTGCTCGCAGCGGTGGACCTCGCCTTTGTACTCCTCGACGATGGCCTGCATGTCGACGGCCACGGGCGAATCTACGTCCCAGAGACGGCGGCAGACGGCCTCCAGCCGCTTCCAGGAATCATTGAGACGGAAGGCGCCGTCGGTTTTTGTTTCCATCATTCTCCCCTTGTCTGCGACATCCGAGCCTTGTAGGATTGTATGATTTCCACGAGCCGGACTTTCAAGTCCTCCAGCTGCTCCGCCTTTTGGGCCAGTTCGGTCTGCCACTCGCTCAGGCGCGTATGCCAGTCGCGGTCGCGCCGGCGCAAGGCCTGCTCGCGCTGCTTCCAGGCCAGATCGCGCTGGTGAATCTCGTTCTCCACGTCTTGAAAGCGTTCCACCAGCAAGGCCTCCATCTCGTCGGCGTCCTTCATGCGCCGGCAGGCGGCGTCGAGCAGCCGCCGGTTCTCGGCCGCCAGGTTCTCGGCGCGCTGTTGGTGCCCGGCCGATTGGCGCGCGAGCTCCGCGCCCCGCGTGTTCTGCTCGGCCAGGGCCGATTCCAGGCGGTGCAGCTCGGCGCCCTGCTCGGCCAGGCGCCGTTCGAGCTCCAGGGTCTCGGCCGCGCGCTGCTCGGTGGCGCGGCGCGCCTCGGCCAGGTCGCGGGCCAGGCCGGCGCGCTCGCCGAGCAGGGAGGCGGCCTCGGCTTTGAAGCGCTCGACCTCGACCCGGGCGGACTGGACGGTTTGCGCGGCGGACTGCTCCGCGGCCAGTATCCGGTGCTGAAGTTCGCAGAGCTGGGGCACGTAGGCCAGGCTCTTGTCCCGCCAATCCGAGATATCCTTGAGCAGGACGTCCCGCTCGCGCTGCCAGCTCTCGGCGGCGGCGGCGTGCCGGTTGTCGCTGAAGCGCTGGGCTACGTCTATCCGGTAGGCGGACTGCTGGGCCATGGAGTCCTGGAAGGCCTTGACGTCGGCCTCCAGGCGCAGGCGCTGCTCGCGGCAAAAGCCCTCGAAATTGCCGCGCCGCTCCTCCAGGGCCGACTCCTCGGCCTTGACCCGGACCTCCCGGTCGGCCAGCTCGGCGTGCTTGACGGCGAAATGCTTCTCCAGGTTCTTGCGGGCCTCGACGACCGAGGCCTTGGCCTGGGCCACTTGCGCGGCGGACGATTGCTCGAGGTCGAAGCGGACGTCCTTGGCCTGGGTTTCCAGCTGCTCGCGCCGGGCCTCGTAGTCGCGCTCCAGCTGCAACTGGCGTTCGCGCAGCAGGGCCTCGAGCTCCGAAACCTGTATCTCCCGCTTGATGAACGCGGCCAAATCGAGCTTGCCGGCGAAGTGCTCGGATAGGAAAGACTCGAGCTTTGCGTAGTAGGCCGTGCGCTGGGCGTCCTCGCGGCCCCGCAGCTCCAGGACCCGCTGCATGTCCTTGCGGTCGCCCTCGGCCTGCCCGCGGGCGGCGGCCTCGGCCGCGGCCTTGCGCTCGGCGCCCTCCTTGGCTTGCTGGAGCCCCTGCATGCGCTCCAGGGCCCAGCGCAGCGCCATGCGCGCCGTGTCGATGTTGTTTATGGCCTGCGGGTCGCTGAGGTCGGGTACCGCCGGGCCGAGCTCCGCGGCTTGATCGTCGTTCATGGGATATAGGGTCCGACGCAGCCGATACTATAACAGGGGTTTGTTAACTTTTCAAGACAATAAGAGCGCCTATAATAATCAGTCATATTTGGGGATAAGGCCATATGAGACTTTCGGTACGGATGATTATGGGCCCTTTTACCGTACGATGCGGGGCTTTCGTTCCATGATGCCGGCACGGTCATCGCTCACACTATCAACGGGGAGGCGGCTCCCGCCACGGGGACGAATCATATGATGACCAAACTGTATTTATCGGTAACGATGCAGATTGGGTTCGCCGGTTCGGCGCCGGCTGCGTGGTTCGACGGTGACGGTTCTAAAGCGCCCGGCGCGCACACGAGCCCGATCGAGGCCATCGCCGGGGCGCCGGTTCAGGCGCCGACGTCCACGCCTTTGGCGCCGGATGGCTTGGCCGCCGTTTTGAGAGCACTGCCGTTTGCGCTGCTCGACAGCCTCAGGCCGCCTCTGGCGTTCGCCCTGCCGACCGCCGCCTGCGAAGGGTACATGAACGGCGCTGGCGCGAAGCTCGTCCCCGACGGCCATGGCGGCGTTTCGGGATATCTCAACGGCGCCGGCCTGAAGCTGGTTCCGGACGGCAATGGCGGTCTCGCGGGCCATGCCAACGGCGCGGCGACGCTGATGACCCCAGACGGCAGCGGCGGCATGACGGGCTACGCCGACGGCGCGAAATTCAAGCTGGTCCCCGACGGCAGCGGCGGCATTACGGGTTATTTCAGCGGCGCCGGTCTGAGGCTTGCCCCTGACGGCAACGGCGGCGTTTCGGGCTACTTGAACGGAGCGCGCATAAGCCTGACCCCAGACGGCAATGGCGGCGTCACAGGGTACCTCAACGGTGCCGGCGTCAAGCTGGCTCCCGACGGCGATGGCGGCATTGCGGGCTATTTGAACGGCGCCGGCGTCAAGCTGGCTTCCGACCGCGATGGCGGCGTCACGGGGTACGTTAACGGCGCGGGCTTCAAGCTTGCTCCCGCCACGCTCTCCGACTTGCTGTCGAGCCCGTTCTTCGTGCGGGTGATGTTGGAAGTGCTTCCGGACGATTGACCGGCCCCATGGTCACCGGTTGGGCACCGCTCCGACGAGATAACCGCTGGGCATTAACGAAGAGCTCAGGGTTTTCGGGTGTCCGGACATGGACACCAGGTGCATAAAGTTTGCAGAAAGTAGTTCATAAAGTGGGTTTTTCAACGGATGCGTATCGGGAACTCCCTTTTCGTATGCGAATCGCGGCGAAAATTATCATACACTGGCGCATTTCTGTATAATGCCCTTCTGTCGGGCGTGTAGCTCAGCTGGGAGAGCGCTACCTTCGCAACGGGAAAAAGCGCGTTTTTGTCCGGTCTTGTCCGAGTCCCTCCGGTTTCGATATAGATTGATTCCACCGACGTAATTCCCCCCTCCGCCGTTCATTCCGGGTTCCCCCGGATTTGCCCGAATTTGCCTCTGGATGGACACTATATGGACACCAGAA
>JAQUMZ010000288.1 GCA_028717865.1 Elusimicrobiota bacterium
GCTTCAACAAGCTCGAGTTCGGGGCCATAGACGGCATCCCTCGCCTGCTTGACGTGGGCCAGTGCAACGACGCCTACTCGGCCATCCAGATCGCCCTGGCCCTGGCCAAGGCCTTCAATTGCGGGGTCAACGACCTGCCTTTGTCCTTGATCCTGAGCTGGTACGAGCAGAAGGCGGTCTGCATACTGCTGAGCTTGCTGCACCTGGGGATCAAGAACATGCGTCTGGGCCCGAGCCTGCCGGTCTTCGTGGGCCCGAACGTGCTCAAGGTCTTGTCGGAGAAGTTCGGGCTCAAGCCTATTACTTCGCCGCAGAAGGACCTGGAGGATATCCTATCGTCCAGCCGGGCGTAGGCCGTCCGCCAAGTCATATGGCCCGCCGGGACTTGTTCCCGGCGGGCCTGTCACCAGATCGCAAGCGGGGATGATAAGCCGGGTCCCGGTGGGCCTTTTGCCCCAATTCCTTCAAGGACCAAGGCCCCTGAAAATTTTCGCGCTACGGTGCCATATTGTGGCATGCGGACAATGGTTATGACTTGCGCGGCGCTCGTCTTCGCGGGGTCTCTGGCGGCGGCCGCCGATCGGTCGCAATGGCTGAAGTGGCGCGATGAGAACGACAGGTTGGCATCGCGAATCCTTGACGTGTTTCCGAATGAGCCCGACCATTCCCACGTGGCCAAGTTCCTGAGCGACATCCAGGCCACGATCGTGGGTGCTGAGGGGACCGTTAGTCGCGAGGCGATAATTGAGCGTTCCGAGATTGCCAAGGCGCGAACCCGGAGAACGATTACCGACGCCGAGGCCGACGCCGAGATGGCTAGGCTGAACAAGTCGGAGTACATCCATCTTTGCTATATCCAGGGTAGCTTGGTTCCTAGGATATATACCGAGAGCTTCGCGCCGCATGTTCCCGCCTCGCTGAGCGCCGAGTTCAAGGAACGCATGACGCGCTCGGAATACTTGACCCTGCTGCGTTTGGAGCCCATGCTGATGGGGTGGGGTGGCAATGCGCCGGGTAACCTTTCGACTCCGCTGCCCTCTTCAGGCGATGGACGCTGATTGGGTCTGGCCGTCTTGTCCGCCTGCTCGCGGGCTTTTAGCCGACCGAACAGCCGGGTTTAGAATCTGATGTGAGAGCCGAGCGTCACGAGCAGGGTGAACCATAGCGCGAAGGCCGCGGCGGGCAAGCCCATGGGGAGCAGGCGGTCGGCTCGCTGCTTGTCTTCGATGCTTTCTTGAGCGAAGCGCCGCAATTGGCCCACGCGGTATTCCTTCCATTTATGGAACACCAGTCCGCAGGAGGGGCAGTCCGGACTGGAGGGATTCCGGGGCTGGGCGCAGTGCGGGCATACGGCGTACTTGTCGTAACATTCTGACACATTTTGACTCATGGTATTATCCATTTGCTCGATATACTATTGCTCAATTAATCGATGTTTTCCACATCGCGAAGTCATAATATGTCAAAAGTTGTCAGCAACCGGCGCAATGGAAGGAGTGGAAGCGGGAAAACGTTCGCTTGGAGCGGCAACTGGCCGCCGCGTTTCCGGATGAGCCTAACCGTTCCACGGTCAGGGGGCTTTTAAGGCAGATGCGCGATGTGGCGCGCAGCGCCCAACAGGCCGTTCAACGCGAAGCCTTGGCGCAGCGAGCCGCCATCGCGCAAACCAAGGCGCGGGGAAAGATCAACGTTGCCGAGGCGGCCGAGGAGACCGCGCGCCTGGACCGGGCGGTCGACGTCCATCTGTGCTACATACAGGGAAGCATCGTCCCCAGGGTTTTCGCGGAGAGCTTCGGCGAGAATCTCGACGCCGCCTGGGACGGACGCTAGAGCGGCGAGCCATCCGCCGACCCATCGTCCCGGCAGTACTTGAGCCGGCCGCGCGCCTCGCCGCGGGCCTTGCGGCGCCGGCTGCGCTCGATCTCCCTTATGCGTTCGGAGGTTTCGGGCGATATTTTCATCTCGATTTGATCGACCAGCTCGCGCAGGGCCAGGAACCGGTTGACCGTGCGCCGGCGCTCGCGCTGGACGACCACGCGGATGCCCAGGGGCGGATAGCAGAGTTGCACCCGGTTGGCGGTTTTGTTGATCTTCTGGCCGCCCTTGCCCCCGCCGCGGACGAAGGCCTCCTCTATGAGGCGGATGTCGACGGCGAGGCGCGCGATGCGGGCCTTGAGCTCCTCGACCTTGGCGGGGCTGACGTCGAAGCGCTCGTTGAGGTTCATTCGGCGGCGCGGGAAGCGGTCAGCGCGGATACCTCGGCACCAAGCGATCCGAAGGCGACACCTTTACCATCTGCGCGGCTTTTGGGGATTGCGGCGCCGCCCGCATGGGGCCGACCTCGCCGTTCTCGACGTTGATTCCGATAATTTCGATGCCGGCCTGCCGGGCTTTGCGCAGCATGTCCGGCAACCCCTCGTCGGTCGGAAGGCCGTCGGTCAGCACGTAGATCACGCGCTTTTCGGGCGCCGGCTTTTCCCGAGAGATAGCGGCGATGGCTTCCGAGAGGGCCCGCGTCATATTCGTGGGGCCGCCCCCGTCATCAGGTCCCATCGCCAGGGCGCCGAACATGCGGATCAAGGCGCGCGCGTGCTTGCCCGTGGGTATTCGAAATGGCAGCAAGTGGCGTGCCTTTTCAGAGAAACCGACGGCTGCTCGGTCCATGACGTAGCGTCCCATCTCTACGTAGAGGTCGGCGGCCGCGGCCGCGACGGCTGGTCGTAACGAACTCATGCTTCCCGATTCATCCACCAGGAGAATGCCCCGGCCTTTGCCGTAGGTGTTCACGGTGGAGCGGGCCCGCCGCACGGCTAATTTCAGCAGCGGGGGCACCAAGTTCTGGTCAGCGGCCTCCACCATTTTTAGGAAAGGGGTGTCCGACTCCGGTACCGGGCGCGTCCATTTGCCGTTGATCCGCACGAGGTAGTTGTAGTCCTGTCCGGCATAGAGCATCCCCGGCCCCATGGAGGCGATGTCGATCTTTTGAGGCTGGTTGAACTCCATGACCAGCTTGGTTTTGTGATCACGGTCGATCTCGAGCAGCCGCTGCTTGCCGCGATGGAAACCGGCGGCATATAACCCGCCATCGTGCGGTACGACGGCGTAGATTTCTTCGACCGGAGTCATTATCCTCTTCCACTGGTCTTCGGCGGTCTTCACGTGGAGTCCCCCGGCCGTGAGGGCATATTCCCGGTCCGCGGCGGCCCCTTTTCCGGGTACTGCGATTTTCCTGAGCACGGGCTTGCCGCCGATTATCTCCGTCCCGCGGGGCTCCGGCGCCCGCATGAGGCTGATCGAGGGCGGGAGGGCGCCGATTTGCCTGCTAACGGGGCTTCCATCGAGGCCGATGGCGACGACGTCGATGCCTGAGGCCTTGGCCTTGCCGGTGAACTGACGCAACTCCTTCTCATCCCCCGTGAAACCGTCGGTCAGGATGACGATCAGGCGCTTCCCGGACTTCGACTTTTCCCGGGCGATCCTTTCGATTGAGCCGGCCAACGCTCCCGACAAATTCGTGCTGCCGTTGTCTTGGCCGGCATCGGACTTCAGGAATTGTTGGAGTTTCCGGAGGAGGGCCAGGTCCGCCGGCCGGTCGGACAGCTTGATGCCTTGCGACCAGTCGGAGAAGCCGTAGCCCTCGTTGTCGATGCTTTGTAGCTGCATGCTCCCCAGCACGTGGAGGAACGCGGCTTCGGACGCGCCGCGCAGTTGGGAGTGAATCACGCTGTTGGAGCGATCGAGCAAAACGATGCCGGCGCCTCCCTTATACAGCGGCAACGTATACGCGGCCAAGCCTTGCAGGTCTTGTCTTAGCTGCGGGGGAAAATCATCCTGCACCCCGTCTCCCAGCAGGCTGTCCAGGTACCAACGCGGCGGCCCCTTGGGAGACGGCTGCAAGCGTCCCATCTGCCTGGTTAGCTCGGCTTCTTCCGGATTGGAACGCGTGGCCAAGACGCCGGCACCGAGGCTTTCCGGGGCCTTCGAATCCGACAGCGCCGCGGCCATCAGCCGGGCGTTGGCCATCGTCTGCTGCGAAGCGACCTCCTTGACCTTGGCGATTGCGGCTTGGACCGTCACGCCGTAGAGGCCGAAGGAACTCATGATCCCGGCGGCCTCCTTTAAATCCGCCAGCGAAACCTGGCCTTTGGCCGTGGCGGCCATAATTTCTTCTACTTTCGTTTTCAGCGCTTTAGAAACATCGCCGGCCGCCGCGTCTTGGGCATCCC
>JAQUMZ010000289.1 GCA_028717865.1 Elusimicrobiota bacterium
GGCCGCGTTCTACTCGATCCGGTGGCTGGCCGCCGCGCTGGCGAAGAGCCGGCTCATCCGCCACGACGCCCCGCTCTCGGTTCTGCGCGCCTTCCGCCGGTCCGAACTCGAGGCGGCCTGCCGCCGGGCCGGCTTGCCCGCCCCCGAGATATCCTGGCGCTGGGCCTTCCGCTGGCGCGTGGTCGTCGCCCGGTGAGTCCGCGCCCGGGCTGCCGTTCTCCGCGTGGAAACAGCCGGCCGCCGGATGAACGTCAAGGCGGCCTCAAGCCGGCGGCTCCGTCAACGGCCGATCGCGTCGCCGAACTCGGACACGGCCATCCGGGTCAGGAACCGGGTCACCAGCCGGTTCTTCTCCCGGCCCGCGCGGGAACGCTTTTGGTAGACGCAGAAGCGGTCCTCGAGCAGCTTGAGCGCGGGAAACAGCAGTTGCAGGCGGCCGCGTTTCAGTTCGTCCAAGACGGCGTACTTCGGCGTCAGGGCCACGCCGAGGCTCTCCACCGCGGCATTGATCATGCCCCGCACGTGGTTGACGGCCATGATCCGCTCGAACGCCGGCCGCTCCGGCCGCGGCACGGCCTCCAGCATGTTGCGCCACCAGAGCCCTTCCTTGTCCATGGACAGCACCGGCAGGCGCTCCAGATCGCGCGGCGTCGCGACCGGATGCCGCCTGAGGAAGCCGGGGGCGGCCACGACCGCGTATTTCTCCCGGAACAGGTTCGTGCACTCGAGCGCCGGGCTGGGATGCGCGCGGCAATCGACGGCCAGGTCTATTTCGTCGCGCAGCAGCGGCCCGGTCAGCTCGTGCGAGAACAGGAAATCCAGGCGCAGGTCCGGGCGGGCGTCCGCCAGGGGCCTGAGCTTGCGCACCAGCACGCCGCTGCCGAACTCCACGGTGGCGCCCAAGACGACCGACATTCGCGCGCCGGCCCGCGCGCCGCAGAGCCGCTCCTCGGCCTCTTCGAGTTCGCGGAAGACGCGCTCGCAGACTTGGCGGAGGTAATCGCCGTCGTCCGTCAGCGCCAGCCGGCGGCCGCGCCATTCCACCAGCTTGCGGCCCAGGCCGGCCTCGAGCTTGCGCACGGCATGGCTCACGGCGGAGGGCGTCAGGCGCAGCCGCGCCGCCGCGGTGGTGAAGTTGCCGCTGCGCGCGGCCTCGCGCAAGACCCGCAGCTTGGCGAGGTCCAGGGTGGGATGAATTTTATTCATTCCGCATATGAAAACATATCGCTTTGTTCATAGCAATGCGGCTGTTACAATAACCGGGACATAAAGGAGGAGGCATGACCACCGCGATGGACAAGGAACTGAAAGTGACCTACACGACGTCCGCCGCCGATCTCGAGGCCATCCACGCCCGCTTCGACGCGGCCTTGGCCGAGGTCCGCGGCCGCCTCGGCCGGGAGTATCCCATTTATATCGGCGGCAAGGCCCTGCGCAACGGCCGCTCTTTTCTCGATGATCTCTGCCCGGCGGATGCCTCCATGGTCCTGGGCCGCTTCACCGCGGCCACGGCCGAGCAGGCGGGACTGGCCGTCGAAACGGCTTCCGGGTTCAAGTCTTCCTGGGCCCGCACGCCCTGGCCGCGGCGCGTGGAGATCATGCGCCAGGCGGCCGCCGCGATCCGCCGGCGCAAGTTCGAGTTCGCCGCCATCGTCTGCCTGGAAGTGGGCAAGAACCGCCTCGAGGCGCTGGGCGATGTCGAGGAAGCGGCCGACCTGCTGGAGTACTACGCCCGCCAAGTGGAGGAGGCCGGGGGGTTCGCGCGCCGGATGGGCTCATTGAGCCCTAACGAAACGACCCTGGACGTGCTGCGGCCCTACGGGGTGTTCGCGTGCATCGCGCCCTTCAACTTCCCCATGGCCCTGGCCGCCGGGATGTCCTCGGCCGCCTTGGTCACCGGCAACACCGTGGTCTTCAAGCCGGCCGCGGATACGCCCTGGAGCGGCCTGTGCCTGTACGAGGCGTACCGGGAAGCCGGGGTGCCGGCCGAGGCATTCCATTTCATCACCGGCCGGGGCGCGGACATCGGCGAGGCGCTCTGGCGGCATCCCCTGGTCGACGGCGTAGTATTCACCGGCTCCAGGCGCACCGGCATGCGCATATTCCGCGGCTTCAGCGAGAAATGGGTCAAGCCCTGCCTCATGGAGCTGGGGGGCAAGGCCCCGGTCATCGTCATGGACGGCGCGGACCTCGACGCCGCGGCCGAGGGCGTCTGCAAATCGGCCTGGGGACTGCAGAATCAGAAGTGCAGCGCCTGTTCCCGGGTCTACGTGCATCGCCGGGTCGCCGCCGGCTTCCTGGAGAAACTGCTCGAGCGCACGAAGGCCATGCGCATCGGAGACCCCAGCCGGCGCGAGGTATTTTTCGGGCCCGTCATCAACGAGGCCGCGGTCGCGACCTGGCAAGCCGCGGTGGAACTCGGCCGCAAGGACGGCGAACTCCTTCATGGGGGCCGGCGGCTCATGGAGGGGGACCTGGCGAAGGGCTGGTTCGTGGCGCCCACCGTCGTCAAGGCGCCCCTCTCCAGCCGCCTCTTCATGGAGGAATTCTTCGTGCCCGTGCTGCCGGTGGGTGAAATCGAGAGCCTGGATCAGGCGATCGCGGAAAGCAATAAGGCCGAATACGGCCTGACCGCGGGCATCTTCACCGCCCGGCCGCAGGAGATCGAGCGCTTTTTCGACGAGGCGCAGTTCGGCGTGCTCTACGCCAACCGCCGGGCGGGCGCCACGACCGGGGCCTGGCCGGGCTGCCAGCCCTTCACGGGCTGGAAGGGCTCGGGCTGCGGCGGCAAGGGCGGGCTGGGGCCGTATTACGTGGCCCAGTTCATGCGGGAGCAAAGCCGCACCGTGGTCCGCGGCTGAGGGGCGCCCCGGGCCGCCGTTGGACCCACGGGGTCGTTGGCCTAAAGTCTCATGCGCGGGTCCGCGGCCAAAAGCTATGCTCGGTCCATGGCGAAGCGCTGCCTGGCGGTCTGGACGATCGCCGCGATAATATCCCTTAGCCCCGGCGTGGGGACGTATGAAGCGCTGGCGCGCACCCTCGCCGCGGCCGGAATCGCGCCTAGTCGCGGCGCGACCCCGGTCTCTCTCGCGGCGGGGCTCAAGACGATCGGCGGCCCACCCGCCCTGGCTCCGGCCGCCGGCCTGCGGGCCCCCGGCATCCGCGCCCAGGCCGGGCTCGAGGTCCCCGCGGTCGCGGCCGCGCCGGGGTCCAGGGAATTCGGGCCGGCCCGGCTGGAGGTCCTGGCGGCGCAACTGCGGCAGAGCGAGCCCGAGGCGCGGCTGGCGGGCGTCTTCGATGGGAGCGTCCCCCGGGGTTCGGAGGCAGCGGATCCGGCCGCCTCGATCATGGAGCCGGGGTCCGGGCCCGCTCTATCGCGGCGCTGGCCGGCGGTCCTGCGGGGCATGTGCTCCGGCGACCCGATCGTAGCCCCTTTCGTCAGGCCCTATCGGGCCCGCATGAACCTGGCGCGCGGCCTGCTAATTTTTAAGTCGGCCGCGAGCATGGCCGTATCTTACTCGGTCGGCGCCCTGGTCGACGCCGCCATCGCCCAGGCCCTGCCGGCCGTCGGGTTGTGGCTGGGCGCCGCGGTGGGCTTCACCGTCCTCAAGGGGCTGAGCCGCAGGTTCTACTCGGTCGTTTCCGGAAAGCTCAGGATCGACGTGCGGCGCGACGTCCGCGTGAGCGTATTCGAGGGCCTGACCCGCATGTCCGACCCGGGCGAGGACGCCGGCCGGCTGGCCGCCCGCCTGACCTCGGACGTCAACCGCGTGGTGGTCAAGAACGTCACCGTGCCGATCCTTTTGCCGCATCTCGCCATCCAGTTCGTCCTGGCCGCGGGCTTCGTCTTGCAGGCCAGCCCCTTGATGGCCGCGGTCATGCTGGGCTCCCTGCCCCTGCTGGGCTGGCTGGCCTGGCGCTACGGCCGGCGCTGCGCCGCGCTGCAGGAGCTGGCCTCCACCGAGAGCGCGGCCATGACCGATACCGGCGCGGAAATCCTGGCGCGTTCGCCCCTGCCGGACGACCAGAGGGGCCCCGCCGTGGCTCGTTACAAGGGCGCCTCGGACCGCTTCGAGCGGACCATGCTGGAGTACATCGGAGTGGGTGCGAACTTCGACTCGCTGCGCGAGGTCCTTCAGGCGGCGAGCACGGAACTGCTGATCCTGGGCGTGGGGCTGCTGAGCTTCGTGCTCACCGGGGCTCCGAGCGTGGGGCGGGTGATG
>JAQUMZ010000290.1 GCA_028717865.1 Elusimicrobiota bacterium
GACCGGCGATGAGGAGAAGGCGTCCATCCTGCGAGTGCTCGACCGCGGCGTGCTTTCCGCCTTTGAAGGGACGAACAACGAGTTCTTCCTTGGAGGACCGGAAGTCCGCGATCTGGAGGCCGAGTGGGCCTCCAAGTCCCGCGTCAAACATGCCGTGGCCGTCAATTCCGCCACATCCGGCCTGCTGACGGCGGTGCAGGCCGCCGGCGTGGGTCCCGGCGACGAGGTCGTCGTGACGCCCTTTACCATGTCCGGCACCGTGGCCGCCATCATCGCCGCCAACGCGGTGCCTGTCTTCGCGGATGTCGAGCTGCGTACGTTCAACCTCGATCCGCAGGCTTTGGAGCGCCGCATCACGTCGCGCACCAAGGCCGTGCTTGCCGTGGATATTTTTGGGCATCCCGCGGACATGGACGCCATAAAAGCTGTCGCCGGCCGGCACAACCTCATTGTCATTGAAGATGCCGCCCAGGCTCCGGGCGCGCTGTATCACGGGAAGGCCGCCGGGACCCTCGGCGATATCGGCGTCTTTAGTCTTAATTGCAACAAGCATATCCAATGCGGAGAAGGCGGCATCGTGGTCACCGGAGACGACCGGCTGGCGCAGCGGGCGCGTTTGATCCGCAATCATGCCGAAGCCGTAGTCGCCTCGGGCATGGAGGTAGACTCCCTCGCCGGCCTAGTGGGTTTCAACCTCCGCATGACCGAATTAGAGGCGGCCATCAGCCGCTGCCAACTGCGCAAGCTGGACGATTTATTGGCCCGTCGGCTGGAGTTGGTGCGATATCTGGAATCACGGCTCAAGGATATCCCCGGATTGCGGTTGCCGGAGGTTTTGCCGGGCTGCACACACGTTTATTACCGCTACGCCCTTGTCTTGGACCGCCAGATATGGAAGGTTCCGGCGCGCGTCGTGGTGCGTGCGCTCAACGCCGAGGGGCTTGAGTTCTACGTCAGTTACATGAGGCCGCTGTATCTACAGCCCATCTTTCAGCGGCTGACGGCTTATGGTGAAAAGGGCTGTCCGTTCAAATGCCCCCATTATCAGGGGCAGGTGGATTATGCCGCCGGCTGTTGTCCCAACGCTGAAAAGCTCGAGGATTTCGTGATTTCAACGGAAATCGTGCGGCCGCCGCAGACGAAGGCCGACATGGACGAGATTCACGACGGGTTGCGCAAGGTCCTGGACAATATTCAGGCGCTCCGCGATGTCCGCTGAAAATAAGCCGCGGGTCGTCGCCACCGTGGAGGTCCGCATGGGCTCCACGCGCCTTCCAGGAAAATCGCTCATGCTCATCGCGGGTAAACCCGCCCTGGAACTGCTGTTGGAGCGCCTCGGGCGGGCCCGCACCGTGGACCAGATCGTGGTCGCCACGACCGTCAATGCCGAGGATGACGCGATCGTGCGGCTGTGCGGACGCCTGGGCATGGCGTGCTTCCGTGGCAGTCCGGACGATGTCCTCGGGCGCGTCAGCGATGCCGCCCGGTGGGCCAAGGCTGACGTCATAGTCGAGATCACGGGGGACTGTCCTCTGACTTGTCCCGAAGTGGTCGACGAAGCGGTGCGTACGTTCCTGGCGGGCGGCATCGATTATCTCTCGAATCTTTTGGAACAGACCTATCCCCAGGCAGTGGACGTACGTGTTTTTCGCGCGGCCGATTTGCGCGAGGTCCATGAGCGGTTGGCAGGCGCGGACCAGCCTCTGCGCGAACACGTGCCCCTCTACTTCGAGGAACATCCCGAGCGCTATCGAACCTTGATCATGCGCGCGCCTCCCGAGTATCATCGCCCGGACTGGCGGTTGGATCTTGATTATGAGGAAGATCTCATGCTTCTGCGCCGGATCTTCGAGGCGCTGTATCCAAAGAAGCCGGATTTCAGTCTTCGCGACCTTGTGGCGTTCCTCGACGCGCATCCCGAATTGAAGGCCATCAACCAAGGCATGCTGCGCAAGCCTTTGCGCCCGGAGGCGGACCATCGCTGACTCGCGGGTCATGTCTGTGGCGTGCAATCTTTGCGGCCGGGATGACAGCGAGACCTGGGGTCGGCCCAAAGACGGGCTCAGGCTCGTGCGCTGCCGCAATTGCGGGCTCATCTATGTCAATCCGAGGCCAACTCCAGAAGCCTTGGCAGACTACTATCGCAAGGACTACTTCGAAGGCGGGAACTATGCCGAGGACGTGCTCCGGGAACGGATGTATCGCATGGAGATCGCGCGCATGCTGCCTTGGATCGGCAGCCGTGGGCGCTTCCTGGACGTGGGCTGCGCCATGGGGAAGTTCTTATCGGTCCTGCCGGACACCTTCGAGAAGCGGGGGGTCGAGTTTTCCTCGGATGCGGTGCGCCACGCCCGGGAATCCTTCGGCCTCGATGTCAGGGTCGGACAACTCAGCGAGGTCGGCATCGAGCGGGGCCATTACGACGTCGTGCAGATGCGCGGCGTCATCGAGCATCTCCAAGACCCGCGTCGCGAAGTCCGCGAGGTCCGGCTGGCGCTCAAGCCCAAAGGCTGGTTCGTGCTGAACCAGACGCCCGACCTGGGCGGCCTCGCGGGCTGCCTGTACCGGGAGAGGCATAACCAAGTCAAGCCACGAGAGCACCTTTACTATTTCACGAAGGCGACCTTGAGCCGCCTGCTGACCGAAGAGGGCTTCATTGTGCGGAATGTCTGGCGGCCTTACTGGGGCACTCCTTATGCGGCGCCCTGGCGCGATTTCCCGGTCTTCTTGTTCAACCTTGTATCTGGTCGGGAATGCCCGGCCTTTCCCGGCAATATGATCGCGGTCTATGCCCAAAAGGTCGATTGAACC
This sequence comes from Elusimicrobiota bacterium, assembly GCA_028717865.1. Lineage (GTDB taxonomy): Bacteria > Elusimicrobiota > Elusimicrobia > UBA1565 > UBA9628 > UBA9628. Next base: position 2,812 of record JAQUMZ010000290.1, read on the forward strand.
GGTCTATCAGCGTCAGGACCGCTCCAAGCAGACCCGGACCTTCAGTTCGAAATTCGACGTCAACGCGTACCTGGGCCGCTGCCTGGGTCCGCGTTTCCGCGCCTATCGACGGATGCTCGAGGGCGTCGTCCAGTTCCGCCGGGAATTGCCTTTCCCGGTCCATATGGACTTCGAAACCGCTTTCGCCTGCAATCTCCGTTGCGTGATGTGCACCCATGCGGCGGATGTGCCGGCTTCCCGACGTCCAAAGAGGCCTCCATTGCTCGACTTCGAGCTATACCGGAAGGTGATCGACGAAGGGGTCCGGCATACGCTGCGTTCGGTCGGCCTGGACCAAGAGGGGGAGCCCCTGCTCAATCCGCGTTTGGGAGAGTTCATCAGCTACGCCCGAAGCCGGGGCATCATCGACGTCATGTTCAACGACAACGCCACCTTGCTGACGCGCGGCAAGGCCGAGATGCTGCTGGATTCCGGCCTGACCAGGCTGCATTTCTCTCTGGATGCCGCGACCGAGGCAACCTATCGCAAGATCCGGGTCGGGGGCGATTTCGGCGTCGCTGTGCGCAATATCCTGGCTTTGCTGGAGCTCAAACGCCGCCGACGTCTGGCCCTGCCGGTGACCCGGGTGAGCTTTGTCCGCATGCGCAGCAATGAGCGCGAGCTTGACGAATTCGTGCGCTTCTGGCGGGACAAGGTCGACTACATCGCCGTTCAGGAATACAACACTCCTTCCCCTGGCGACAAAGCTTTTCAGCGCCATATCGGCCGAACGCGGGACGCGAATTTCGACTTCAGGTGCACTCAGCCATGGTTCCGCATGGTCATGCTGTCGGACGGTTCCCTTCTGCCCTGTTGCATGCTCGGTTATTCGCGCCTGCTGACCGCCGGCAATGCCGCGACCGATTCGGTGCGCTCGGTCTGGACGTCGCCCCGGCTGCGCATTCTGCGCCGGCTCCACAAAGAGGGGCGCTACTGGAGGAATCCCGTTTGCGCCTCCTGTGCCGGAAACTTCGTGCCGGCCTCGCGGCTGCGCCGCTCGCGGCCCGATCCCTTGCAGTTGACTTTCCCGTTGGCCGGAAAAGAGGTTCGTCTCTAACCGCGAATCCCTAGGCTGGAGAAGAATTCGCTCGCTCGTTGCGCGGCGCCTTGTGACAGGCAATAACCATCGAGGAACTCTCGCGGGGGCTCCATTGGGCCGCTCTGACGAGCGGTCTCGACGAGGATGCGCGCCTCTGTCGTGAACCGTTCGCGGTCTGTGCAGATTCTCACGGCTTTGGCCAATAGGGCCGCGGCTTCGGGTTCAAACTCCACGGCCTTAGGGTCATAGAATAGCGCCGTAGGCATGCCGGTCGACATGCATTCGAGCAGCGTCGTCGAGGGGAAGTCGAGAATGAATGC
>JAQUMZ010000291.1 GCA_028717865.1 Elusimicrobiota bacterium
GAGGGCTTCCTCTACAGCAAGCTGGAGCTCCAGAGCGAGGGAGCCGCCGAACTGGATCCGGCGCAGTGGGAGGACTATTTCCGCTACCTCGACGCTCTTTTGCGGCCCTTCGCCTGGACGGCCGCGCTGCGCCGCGAGCTCGCCGCGCTCAAGGACTCGGCGGCCTCGCCGGAGGACAACCGAAGTCTCGACGCCAGGCTGATCGCCGCGGTGCGCGATCTGCAGGCGCAGTTGCGCGCGGCCGACGCGGCGAACTGGTTCCGGGGCTCCGGGGTTTACATGATCCTCGCCCGCGCCTACAACCGGACCCGGCTGGGCCGGAGCTTCTTCGACTCGCTCGACGAGGCGGAGCTCAAGCGCATCCGGGAGGCGACCTCCGCCGACGTCATCTGGCTGCTGGACATCTTCGAGATCGGAGAGGTCCGGCGCTGGGGCACGGGCGGCGGCTCGCCCTACGCGATCAAGGGCTACAAGATCAAGAGCGAACTCGGGGGCGAGGAGGCCTTCCGGCGCTTCGTGCGGCGCGCCCACGCCGCCGGCTTCAAGATCGGGGTCGACGAGATCCCCAACCACGTGTCCCTCGACAGCGACCTGGTCAAGGCCTATCCGGAGGCCCTGATCCACCTGGTGCCGCCCCAGCACCTGTCCAAGGATGAAATGCTGGCCCAGGCGCCGCCCTTCTTCTATTTCCTGGAGACCGACCGTTATCCCGAGAACGGCCGGCGCGTGCGCAAGAAGATACTAGTGCACTATCCGCGCACGGGCAACGGCGACGAGTCCTGGATCGACATGGCGCAGCGCGATTATTCCCAGCCCGTGGCGCGGGGATGGGAGGTGGCCGAGGCCACCCGCCTGGTTTCCGACCTCGGGGTGGACGTCCTGCGCCGCGACATGGCCTACTACATAACCAACGCGTACTACTACGACACCTGGCTGAAGTACCTCCGGCAGGAGCGCGACCGAGCGCGCGGCTGGGCGCGCGCCGAGTACGAGCGGTTCATCGCGGGCTTCCAGGAGCGGCGCGGCAAGGTCCAGGATCGCGAGATCCTGGAGGATGCCACCTACGTCCCGAAGCGGGCCAAGCCCGCGGCGGCCATGTTCGACGAGGCCTACGGCTTCGAGACCGACCTTTCCGCGGCGGGCTCCGACGGCGTCTACAACAAAAACGACCACGACGCGGCCCTGGGCCAGATCGGCCTCTACGATGCCCTGGCCAGCCGCGACGCCGCGCGCATTCGCGCCGCGCTCAAGAACGTCGCCTTCCGGGCCTGGCAAAGGGGCGGCTCGGCCGCGGTCAATTTCATCGGGACCCACGACGGCGGGGAAGGCAACCCCGTGGATAAGTTCGGGCGGTTTCTCAAGGCCGCGGCGCTGACCGCGCTGCTGCTGCGGCCGGTCTTGATCTACAACGGCCTGGAGCAAGGCGTGGGCCAGCGCGACAATCTGATCGGGCATCTCGACGCCTCGACGGACCGCCAGAAGGCCATCCCCTTCGACATCCCGGTCTCGATCAACTGGGAGAAGTCCAATCCGGCCGCGGCGGGCTTCTTGAAATTCGTCCTCGCCAAATCCGCCGAATACCGCGGGCTCTTCGAGCGGGGCGCGATGGACGTCCTGGAGCCGTCCGACGCTACGCCCCTCGCGGCTTACAGCGTAAGCGCCGTATCGGGCCGAACGCGCAGGACCGTGCTGGCCGCGGCTAATTTCTCGGAGTGGCGCTCCGGCGGCGCGTTTTCGTTCCGGACGGGGCTGGCGGCCTTCGGAGCCTTCCGCCCGGAGCCGGACAAGAATTACATCCTGCGCGACCTGGCCGACCTGGGGCCGGACGGCGGGCCGCGCACCTACTCCTATTCCGGACGCGACCTCGCCGAGAAGGGGCTCTACCTGGAACTCGACGGCGGCGGGGTGCATCTCTTCGAGATCGAGGAGGCCGCGCGGCGGTGAGGGCGGCGCGTCTGGCGCTGGGCGCGGCCCTGGCCCTGGGCGGCGCGGGCCCGACGGCGGGGCTGGCCGCCGGCTCGCGCCTCGCCGTCAGGGTCGCGTTGCCTGGGCCGGGTCCGACGCCGCTCCGGCAAGTCCCGGCCCCGGTTCTGCGGCAAACGTCGATTGCTCCGGCGGTGGCCGGGCCCGCCGTCGCGGCCGCGATGATCCCGTCGCAAGCGCCGGCCGCGGCTCCCGCCTTGAGCCTGCTGCAAGATTTCCAGCAAGGCCTTCTTGCCGCCGAAGATTCCGGGGGGGCGCAGGCCGCGGCGGACCGGCTGGCGGGTTCCTTCGACGGAAGCGCGGCCCGCCGGGCCGGCGGCATCCTCATGCACGTCACTTCCCTGCCCTCTCCCCGAGGCATCGGGGACCTCGGTCCGGAGGCGTGCCGTTTCGTGGACTTCCTCGCCCGGGCGGGCCAGCGTTATTGGCAGGTCCTGCCCTTGACCCCCACGGAGGCGGGCGCGGGCAACTCCCCCTACTCGAGTTTCTCGGCCTTCGCCCGCAACACGCTGCTGATCAGCCCGGAACGCCTCGTGGCCGACGGCTGGCTGGCCCCGGAGGACATCGGGCCGGCCCGGGATACGCCGGGAGACATCGATTATGCCGCGGTCTCGGCCGACCAGGCCCGCATCCTGGCCAAGGTTTGGGAGCGCTACCGCGCCCGGCCCCGCCTGCAAGAGGAATTCCAGGGGTTCAAGGACGAGAACTCGTACTGGCTGGAGGATTACGCCCTTTTCGTCGCCCTCCGGGAGTCCTTCCCGGGAGGCACGTGGAACGACTGGCCGGCTGGATATCGCCGGCGCGATCCCCAGGCCCTGGCCGAGTTCGCCCGGGAGCACGCCGAGCGCGTCGAGGCGCTCAAGCTCGAGCAATTCATATTCGTCCGGCAGTGGGAAGCCTTGAAGTCCTACGCCGCCGAGCGCGGGGTCCGTTTCATCGGGGACGTCCCCATCTACATCGGCTACGACAGCGCCGACGCGTGGGCGCATCCCGGTTTCTTCCAGCTCGACGAGAAGCTGGCCATGAAGTTCGTCTCCGGGATACCTCCGGACCGTTTCAGCGCGGACGGACAGCGTTGGGGCACGCCCGTATACGATTGGACGGCGCTGGGCGCCGACGGCTACCGCTGGTGGCTCGAGCGCTTGCGCGGCACCCTGCGCCTGGTCGACCGGGTTCGCATCGACCACTTCCGGGGCCTGGTGCAGTACTGGCGGGTCCCGGCCGGGGCCAAGACCGCCCGGCCGGAGGAGGGCGCCGCGTGGGCGGACGGGCCGGGCGACGCGTTTTTCGCGGCCCTGGCGGCGGCTTTTCCCGACCGGCTCATCGCGGAGGACCTGGGCGTCATCACGCCGGATGTCGTCGCGGTGATGGAGCGCTACGGCCTGCCGGGCATGAAGGTCCTGCACTACGCTTTCGGCGGCGAGGACATCGTCAAGAATCCCTACCTGCCTGAGAACCACGTCCCCCGGAGCGTGGCTTACACCGGGACCCACGACAACAACACCACCGTGGGGTGGCTGGCCGAAGACCTGAGCCCGCTGGAGAAGAAGAACCTGCAGGCCTATCTGCGCGGCCGCGGCATCGAGCCTCCCCGGGACCTCCGGGAACTGGCCTGGGTGGTCGTCGGGCTGGCCGTGCAATCGGTGGCCGACACGGCGATTCTGCCCATGCAGGACGTGCTGGGGCTGGGCTCCGAGGCGCGCATGAACTTCCCCGGCAAGCCCACGGGCTACTGGCGCTGGCGCATGAAGCTAGGCGCCTTGCGCGAGGACATCGTCAGGCGGCTGCGCGTCCTGAGCGAGCGCGCGGGCCGCTGAACCCTAAACCGCTGGGCACACCAACGGAACGGCGCCGCCCGGAGTGGCGGCGCCGGGGTTCGCACCCTCCCTTCGGTCGGGCGCGAACCTCGCGAACGGCTCCGCCGTTAAGCCAGCGCTTGAACGCAGCGAGAGCGCCACAAAACAAGCGCTCGACGCCGTCCAGTCGAGCGCAACCGCCGTCCCCATAAGAGGGGGACGGCGGTTCCGTTGGGGTGGCGAGTACAGCGGCTCCAGCTCGCTTTTAGGCTAATCCGCCGCGGCCGCCAGCACCGGGGGCTGTTCCGCGGGCCCCGGCGCGGCCGCGCGGGCCGGCTCGCGCACGAGCAGCCACATGGCGGCGGAAGCCGCCAGCGCGGCGCCGCTGATCAGGAAAACCACGGATTTGTCCGCAGCGAGCAAGACGA
>JAQUMZ010000292.1 GCA_028717865.1 Elusimicrobiota bacterium
AGAGGCAGCAATACGATCATGCCGAGCGCGTAACCCAGGAGCAGCGCGGCCGAAACGCGTTCCCGGGCCGCGGCTGCCATGAACGCGGCCAGCGCCGCTCCCCGCGTCCCCATGCCCCCCCAGAAAGCGAACCAAAAGGCGCGCGGCGAAACGGCCCGCGCCGAAAGCAAGGCCGCCAGGCTCGCCGTGGAGAGCAACCAGGCGCACCCCAGGCCGCAAACCGCCCGCCCGGCTTCGGGACCGCCCCAATACAGCACGGCCGCGGCCGCCGCCAAAGCCGCGGCCGCCGCCTGGAGCGCGCCCTTACCCGCGGCGGCCCAGGGAATTGACCAGACGAATGAGTTGGAATATGCCAAGAGCCATGCCGGCCATCGCGCCCGCCGCCGTCAGCCACGGAGATGTTCCCCATCGCCCGTCGAGCCAGCTGCCCAGGAGCAATCCGGCCGCCACGGAAACGGCCAACTCCGTGCCGGCGCCCAAGGCGGACAGCCAGGGTTTGCGCCCCCCGCCCGCGGACCTCGGACTTCCTTCGGCCATGCGCTATTTTCGGCTGTAAGATTCTACGAAATATGCGCACGAAGGTGTCAATTTCGGAGCCCCGCCCGGCTAATTTGTTGTATACTTGGCGCATATTTGGCGTTGACGATTCCCATCATGAACGACGCCCGCGCCGTCCACCCGAAAATACTGCTCGCGGATGACGAGCCGGACCTGCTGGCGCTGATGCAGGAGACCCTGGAACGCCAAGGCTTCGAGGTCGCCACGGCCGCGGACGGCGTCGAGGCCCTGGCCGCCATCCGGCAGAATCCGCCCGACATCGCCGTGCTCGACTTGATCATGCCGCGCTGCGACGGCTTCACGGTCTGCCGCGAGCTGCGCCGGGACCCCTTGCTCGCCCACCTTCCCGTCATCATCCTATCGGCCTCCGGAAGCCGGGACAGCAAGGTCGAGGGCCTGGATCTGGGCATCGACGATTTCATAACCAAGTCCGTGGACATCCGCGAGTTGCTGGCGCGCATCCGCATGATCCTCAAGCGGACGCGCCAAGGCCTCGACGCCAATCCCCTGACCCGGCTGCCCGGGAACCTTTCCATAGAATCGCGCATCGAGGAGGCCATCGCCGCCGGCCGGCCCCTGGCGGTGCTCTACGTCGATATCGACCAATTCAAGTCCTACAACGACGCCTACGGCTACGAGGCGGGGGACCGCGTCATAAGGCGGCTGGCGCAGATATTGGTCCAGGCCACGCGCCAATCCCCGGGTCCCCCGGATTTCGTCGGGCACATCGGCGGCGACGACTTCATAGTGATCACCGAACCCGCGCGCATGGAAGCCGCGGCGCGCCGGATCATCGCCGAATTCGACGCCGCGGTTCCTTCCTTTTACAAGGAGGAAGACCGCGCCCGGGGCCGGATCGTTTCGACCGACCGCCAGGGCGCCATCCGGGAATTTCCCTTGCTCTCCGTCTCCATAGGGATATGCCACAACGCGCTCAAGCGCCTGGATTCCCTGGCCCAGGTCTCCCAGCTCGGCACCGAACTCAAAAAAGCCGCCAAGGCGACAGCGGGCAGCAAGTACCTGCTGGATAGGCGAAAAGATTAACCGCCAAGATTAGGCGCCCGCCTGCCACAAGTAGCCTTTTCCTCTTACGGTGCGCAGGGCCCGGCCGCGGCCTCCCAGTTTGCGGCGCAGGGAAGCCACGCATTTATCAAGCGTTTCGGGATTGACTTGCAGGGCGCGGCGCCCCCACACGGCATCCAGCAAGACGGCGCGCTCAAGGACACCGCCGGGGTGTCTGAAAAACATTTCGAGCAAAGCGGATTCCTTGACTCCGATAACCGGTCCCGGCCGCCAACCCGAGCGGGACTTCACTTCCAACCGGCCCAACGCGCCGTTGAAACGCATACTCCCCTCCGGCGATACCAATTCGGCTTGGCGCCGCGCCCGCGCCCCGCGCCCCAGCAAACCCCTGAGCCGGGCCGCCAAGACGGCGGCGGAATCTTCCTTGGCCAGGAAACCGTCGACGCCGCCGGCCAGCGCGGCGGCGATTCTCTCGGCGGACAGCTCGGAGCCGCGCGCCGCCAGGACCAGGCACGCCCGCGGGAAACGGCGGCCCAGCTCCCGCGCCTCCTGCGCTTCCCCATCCACCACGGCTATTCCCGAGACGGCCGGCTCGCCCAGCAGGCGCCAATCCCGGACGCAAAGGCAGGTCGCGCGCAGCAAGGCGGCGGCCGAACGCAGGCGCTCGGTCCAGACGGAGTCGCGCGAAACGACCACGATCCCGAAGGCGCCCATGCCCTACAGCGGCCGGTCGATGCCGGTCAGTTCCTTGATCGCGGCGCGCAGCTGGTCAAAGTCCAGGGGCTTGCCCACGAGACGGATGCACGGATCGGGGGGAATCATCGCCCGCGCGCGTTCCAAGGACATCCCCGTCATGAAGATCACCGGCAGGCGCGGCGGCATCGACGGACACGCGCGCAGCTTCTTGACGGCGTCCACGCCGCTGCCGAGGCCCGGCATCTGGATGTCGCTGATGATCAGGCCGATCTTCAGCCCCTGGGCCTGGATCACTTCCTGCCAAGAATCGCTGGCCGTGGTCACGCGGTAGCCCGCCGCCTCCAATGTCGAACCGAGCAATTCCAGGATCATGGGATCGTCGTCGGCGATCAACACGTACGCGGGCAGAGCCATGTTGGTCGTCAGAGCGGCCGGTCCACTCCGGTCAGATCCTTGATCGCGGCGCGCAGCAGATTGAAATCGATCGGCTTGGTGACCAGCCGGACGTGAGGATCGGGAGGGATCAAGGCTTGGGCATCCTCCTTCTTCATACCGGTTATGAACACCACCGGCAGCCGCGGTGAAATGGTCGGAATCGAGCGCAGGTGCTTGACCGCGTCCACGCCGTTGCCCGTGCCCGGCATCTGGATGTCGCAAATGATGAGGCCGATCTTGAGCCCCTGCGCCTGAATCACCTGCTGCCAGGCGTCGGTGGCGGTGGTCACCCGATAACCGGCCGACTCAAGCCGCGCCACGACCAGGTTCAAGACATGGGGATCATCGTCCACGATCAAGACATAGGCTTCCTGCGCCATCATGCCTCCCACAACGCGGCCAAGCCCTGTCCGACCCCGATGCAGAGGCTGGTCACCCCGCGCCGCACGCCCCGGCGGCGCATCTCGTGCAGAAGGGTCACGGTGATGCGCGCTCCGCTGGAGCCCAGGGGGTGCCCCAGGGCGATCGCTCCGCCGTTGACATTCAGCCGGTCCGGATCGACGCCGAGCAGCCGGGCGCAAGCCAAAGCCTGCGCGGCGAAGGCCTCGTTGATCTCGAAAAGGTCTATATCGTCCGTCTTGAGCCGGGCGCGCGTCAGCAACCGGCCGATCGCCTCCACCGGTCCCAAGCCCATGAGCGTCGGATCGACGCCGGCGGCGGCCGATCCCGCCCAGCGGGCCAACGGCGCCAACCCCAGCGCCGCCGCCCGGCGCGCCTCCATCAGGAGCAAGGCGCTGGCCCCGTCGTTGAGCGTGGAGCTGTTTCCGGCCGTCACGCTGCCGCCCTTGCGGAAGGCCGGCTTGAGCCCGGCCAGCTTGTCCAGGGACGTGTCGGTCCGGATGGTCTCGTCCTCCGAGAACAGCGCCGGGCCGGCTTTCCGGCCGCCCAGTTCGACGGGGACCAGCTCCTGCGTGAACAGGCCCCGGGCCTTGCCGGCCCGCCGATGGCTCTCCAGGGCGAAGGCGTCCTGGTCCGACCGGGAAATGCGGTGCTTCTCGGCGACATTTTCGGCGGTCTCGCCCATGTTTTGCAGCGGAAAAAGCCGTTCCAGCCGCGGATTGGGAAAACGCCAGCCCAACGCCGTATCGTAAGCCGTGAGATTCCCGAATGGGAACGCCTTTTCCGCCTTGGGCAGGACCCAGGGCGCGCGGCTCATGCTCTCCACGCCGCCCGCCAGATACACGTCCCCTTCACCCGCCAGGATGGCGCGGGCGGCGCAGTTGACGGCTTCCAAACCGGAGGCGCACAAGCGGTTGACCGTGCAGCCCGGGACCGAGGCCGGCAACCCGGCCAGCAACAGAGCCATGCGGGCGACGTTGCGGTTGTCTTCCCCGGCCTGGTTGGCGCAGCCCAGATACACGTCGGAAACCTCGGCTGTATCCAGACCCGGCGCTTTCTTCACCGCGGCCGCGAGGACCGCGGCCGCCAA
>JAQUMZ010000293.1 GCA_028717865.1 Elusimicrobiota bacterium
GGAAAATATGGAGAAGGATGCCCAGGATCGATGCAGACGAGCCGTCTGAAGGAGGCAGCCGAAGCCTTTAGCTCGGCGTTCTTATAGGGCGCCAGTTGATCAGCCAGGCCGGGGGTCTGGGAATTCCAGTCGTCCCGGCGGGGTTCGTCGTTTAGGCCGTCGCGCAGAGGAACTCGAGCTCCGCCGGAGCCAGCCCGGAGGACCTCACGGTGTCGCAAAATACGCCCGCCCCCGCATGAGCAGAAGGCCCGCCGCCATGCCTAAGCGATTTTCCATCGGATGCGGAAGGGTAGCCCCGCAGCCGAACTTTGTCAGTCCCTTATTGGCTAGAATCCTAGTGATGAAGGCCGCCCGCGCCGTGATCTTCGACCTGGACGGCACGCTGCTCGACACGCTCGCAGACATCGCCCTCTGCGTCAACCGCATCCGCTTCGAGCTGGGCCTGCCGCCGCATCGCCGCCGGGACTACCGGCGCTTCGTGGGCGACGGCCTGCGCGAGCTGCTGATAAGGGCCCTCCCCGCCGCGGCCCTGAAAGGCCCGGGCTTGGCGGCGCGGGCCCGGCGCTTCGAGGAGCTCTACGCGCGCCACGGTCTGGACCGGACGCGCCCCTATCCCGGCGTGGCCGGGCTGCTCGACGGCCTGGTCCGGCGCGGCCTGCGCATGGCCGTGGTCTCGAACAAGCCCCAACGCTTCACGTCGCTGTGCGTCAGGCGCCTGTTGCCGCGCTGGCGCTTCGACGCGGTGCGCGGGGCGCGGCCCGCGACTCCGCTCAAGCCGCATCCGGCGGGGCCTTTGGCCGCGGCCCGGGCCATGCGGACCGCGCCCGGCGAGGTGCTCTACCTGGGCGACGCGGGGGTGGACATGCTGGCGGCCCGCAACGCCGGGATGTTCCCCATCGGCGCGCTGTGGGGCTTCCGGGGCGCCGCCGAGCTGCGCCGCTGCGGAGCCGCCGCGCTGGTGCGCCGGCCGGCGGACTTGCTCGAACTGCTCTAAAGAGGATAACAGCCGAAAACCCCGGCGGCAACGGCCCGCTTCAATTCCGCGCAAACGTCACCGAAAGCCCAGCCACAGGACCGTCAGAGGCACCAAGTTGAAGACGAGGATCATGAGCTTGTAGACGGCCATGCCGAGATAATGGATGGAATTGAACCGTTCCTCGCTCATCGGGAACCATCGGCAATGCATCCGGTAAAGCCGGCTTCTGCCCAGCAGAAACGCAAGGAACCAAAGGCACAGAATACCCAAGTTGACGATCGAACACCACGCCAGGAAACGCACGACGTCGAGGAGCGAAGGCGTCATGATATTTTCTCGGCGGTCCTTGGCTCCAGCCGGACCTGGCTGAGCTCGGTGATAAGATTGCCGGCCCAGCGAAAGACGTTGTTTTCCTTGACGGTCTGGCGCATCTTGCGCATCCTTTCGGTTCTCTCGCCGGGCCCCATCTCCAGCGCCGCGCGGATGGCCTCCGCCGTCTCCTCGATATCGTATGGATTGACGATCAACGCGTCGGGCAGTTCCCGGGAGGCTCCGGCGAAGCGGCTCAGGATCAGGACGCCGTCCTCGTCGTCGCGAGAGGCCGCGAATTCCTTGGCCACCAAGTTCATGCCGTCGTGCAGGGAGGTCACCATGCACAGGTCCGCCGCCTTGTAGAACGGCAGTATCTCCTGGTGGCTGTGGTGCTTCTTGAGGAAGACGACCGGCTTCCAATCCGGAGCCTTGAACTTCCAATTGATTCTTTCGACTTCCGCCTCGACTTCGCCCAAAAAATCGTGATAGCGCTTGATGTGAGTCCGGCTCGGAGCGCCGATCTGGACGAAGCTGAATCGGCCTTGGTACCGCGGATATTTCTCCAGGAACCGTTCGATGGCCCGCAGCCGCTCCAGGACGCCCTTCGTGTAGTCCATCCGCTCGATGCCCACCCCGAGATGCTCGGCCTTGGTGCCGATATCCTTGAGCAAGGCGGCGCGGTCCGCGGCGGGGCCCGTCTGCGGGGGAATGTCCTGGAACGCCGCCGGGAAGGCGACGCTGATGGGGAAAGGCTTGACCAAGGTGCCGTGCCCCTCCTTGATGACGGAAAAACGCTCCCAGTCGATCCTGGATTCCAGGAAACGGTCGACCGTGTCGAGGAAATTGTTGCAGTGGAACTGGGTATGGAAGCCGATGAGATCGGCGCCGAGCATGCCGTAAAGGAGCTCTTTCTGCCACGGGCAGATGCCGAACGCCTCGGGATTGGGCCAGGGGATATGCCAGAAGATGGCGATCCGCGCGTCCGGACGCTTCTCCTTGAGCAGCCGCGGCAGGAGGGCGAAATGATAGTCCTGGATGAGGACGTAGGGGTTTTCCACGCCCGCGATCTCCTCGATGGCCGCCTCGGCGAATCTGCGATTGGCCGCTTGATATTGAACCCAATCCTCGGCCCTGAAAACGGGCCGCGTATGGGCGATATGGCAAAGCGGCCAGAGCCCTTCGTTGGAGAAGCCGTAGTAGTAGCCGTCCTCGATTTCCTTGCTGAGCGCCACGCGTTTCAGGGTGTAATGCGGGTCGTCGGGGGGGACTCTTATCCGCGCCCGGCCGTCCACGACCTCCCAGTCGGCGTCGCCGGCGCCGTGGGCGATCCACGTGCCTCCGCACGCGCGCAGGACCGGCTCCATGGCGGTGACCAGGCCGCCGGCGGGGACGATGACCTCCAGCCGGCGGCCCTGGCGCATATGCATATAGGGCTCGCGGTTGGAAATCACGAACAAAGGCTGGCCCGCGAGCTTGGTCTTTACGTGTTCTCTGAGGCGGTCCGGCGTCCAAAGGGATTCCGCCTTCTCCCGGAGCCTGGCTTCCCGCTCGGCCGCCGTCTTGGCCGCGGCCAGATGCCGGGCGAAAGTGCTGACCTCCTTGGCGATGGGCGCGAACAGATCCTCTTTGGAAAATTCGAACGGCGCCGAAGCCGCGCCCGCCCGCAGCTGCTTCATCCATTCGGCGGTCCTGGCGATGGGGCCCATGATGCTCCAGCGCACGATCAGCAAGGTGACCAGCGCTATGAGGACCGTCTGCACGAGGACGCGCAGAAAGGCGTGTCCCCATATCCGGGCGAGTTGCCGCTGGATGAAGGACGCGTCGTATATGATCGCCAGAGCGCCCAAGGTCTTGCCGTCGTCCTGGATAGGCAGAACGTACAGATGCACCCGGCTCCCGTTCAACACTTCGAATTCGCCGGAGTCCTCGCCCGCCGAGAGGGCTTCCAATATGGCCCGGGGAGGCTGGGATAGAGCGGAGGCAAGGCTGGCGGTTATGGCCAGGGCAGCGCCATGAACGTCGTAGACGGCGACTCCCGCCAGCCGCTCGCGGTTGCCGAACTTCTCCACCAGCCGTTGGAGGCTCTTTACGGCGCCCTTTTCGATCAAAGGCTCCACGGATTCCTGCAGGCTCTGAGCCAGGAGCCGGGAGCGCCGCTCGATATCCTCTTGTTGGCGCAGCCTCTCTTGGCGCACCTGGAAAAACGCGGAGAAAGCGGCGACCGATGCCACTACGACTATCAGGGAAACGATCAGTCTTGCGGTTATGCGCATGATCCTGAGAAGCCTCTCCTGGGTGCGCCGATGACTACATCACCATCCGACCACGTACTTCAGCAAGAGCACCAGAACGATGCCGCCCAAAACGACGATGCCCAGGGACTGCAATATCCGGGCCGGGCTCGACTCGTATCTGCTGAGATCACGCTGTTTCGCGCCTTGCGCGTTCCGTGGATTCTGGTCGGGGTTCTGAAGATTCGAAGCCATCGCGCCTCCCTGTGAATTGCGTCATAGGGCGGCCCGGCGATGCTCTCGGCAAAAACCGCCCTGTGGAAAGCCGGGGCGGCAACAAAAGGACCGCCTCTGACCTTCCCAGATGGCGGCCCGACCATCTGAATCCTCCGGAGACTAATAAATCTCCGAACCCGCAATTATTGTATCAGAATTAAATCGATGGCGTCAGGCCGAGCCGCGATCAAGTCCGTTGTCCGACCTGGCCGACACAAGTACCTCTGGAATATAGCCGCTCTTTGGTACAATGACCTCACGTCCCCGTAGCTCAATGGATAGGGCCGTCGGCCGATACAAGAGCAAGCGGAAACTACGGCAGACATAAGACTTTTTAAGGTTCACGCCCGGACTACCTAAAGCCGGGCCGGAGCGGGTTGAGGGCGGGGGCC
>JAQUMZ010000294.1 GCA_028717865.1 Elusimicrobiota bacterium
CCTTCGGCGTGATCGGCCTGGAAACCGCACGGGGAGTGGTGCTGACCTTTTCGGTGCACGAAGGCCGGCTCCGCCGGAAAGACTTGGTTCGGCGCATGGGCTGCGCCCCGGCCCGCATCCTGGGCCTGGCCCGCAAGGGGACCCTCGCGCCCGGCTCGGACGCCGACGCGACCGTGGTCGATCCCCGCCGGGCCTGGACCGTGCCGGCGCGGTTCCGGTCCCTGAGCCGCAATTCGCCGTTCCGGGGCCTGCGCCTGCGCCGACGCGCGCGCGCCACGATCGTCTCGGGCCGGATCGTCCATGCTCTATGAGGATATAGTCCAGCCCCTGCTCTTCCGGTTCGACCCGGAAACCGCGCACGAGCGCGCCCTGCGCGGACTGGAGCTGCTCTCGCGCGTGCCCGCCGGCACGGCGCTTCTGCGCGCCGTGGCCGGCCGGCCCCCGGCGGACCTGCGCACCACCGTGCTCGGGCTGGATTTCCCCAACCCCCTGGGCCTGGCCGCCGGCTTCGACAAGGACTGCCGGCTGGCCGCCGTCCTGCCGGCCCTGGGCTTCGGCTTCGTCGAGCTGGGCTCCGTCACCCTGCGGCCCCAGCCCGGCAACCCCAAGCCCCGGCTCTTCCGCCTGCCGCTGGAGCGCGCCTTGATCAACCGGATGGGCTTCAACAACGGCGGCGCGGCGGCGGCCGCGGCCCGCCTGGCCGCCGGCCCCAAGCCCGCGGTCCCCGTCGGCATCAATATCGGGCTCAACGCCGACGCCCCGAAGGCCCGCGCCCCGCAGGAGTACGCCGAGGTCCTCGCGCGCCTGCACCCCTACGCGGACTATTTCGTCGTAAACGTGAGCTGCCCCAACCTGGCCGGCCTGCGCGACCTGCAGGAGCGGCTGCAGCTCGAGCGCATCCTGACGGCGATGTCGCCCGCCAACCAGCCCCGCCGGCCCGTGCTGGTCAAGATCACCCCGGATATCAGCGACGCGCAGCTGCCCGACCTGCTCGCGGTCATCTCGCGCCACGCCGACGGCGTGATCGCGGCCAACACCACCACCTCGCGCTCGGGCCTGAGCGCCGACCTGGGCGACATCCGGGGCGGCTTGAGCGGCCGGCCCCTGCGCGCGGCCGCCACCGCCCTCATCCGCAAGATCCGCCGCCTGACCGGCGGCCGCCTGCCCATCATCGGGGTGGGCGGAGTGGAGAACGGCGCCGACGCATTCGAGAAAATCCGGGCCGGGGCCAGCCTGGTCCAGCTCTACACCGGCCTCGTCTACCGCGGTCCCGGGGCGGCCGCCCGCCTGCTGGCCGAGCTCAAGGCGCTGCTGGCGCTGGCGGGCTTCGCGGACGTAGCCGGCGCCGTCGGCTCCGAGGCGGAGGACTCCGAGCCATGACCGAGCTGATCGTCGCCCTGGACGTCGACACCGTGCACGAGGCCCAGGCCATCCTCCAGGAGCTCAAGGGCACGGTCACCTGGTACAAGGTCGGCCTGCGGCTCTTCACCGCGCACGGCAAGCGCGCCGTGGACCTGGTGCGCCGCTATGACGGGAAGGTCTTCCTCGACCTCAAGTTCCACGATATACCGCAGACGGTGGCCCACGCGGTCCAGGAGGCGCAGAAGCTGGGCGCGGCCGCGCTGTCCTTGCACCTCTCGGGCGGCGCGCAGATGCTCAGCGCCGCGGCCGCGGTCCGCCCCCGGCCCAAGCTCTGGGGCGTGACCGTGCTGACCAGCCTGGCGGCCAAGGACCTGTCCTTCCTGCGCCCGCGCGCGAGCGTGCCGGTCCTGGTCAGGAACCTCGCGCGCATGGGCTGGGTCAACGGCATCGAAGGCACCATCTGCTCCGCCCGCGACGTCGCCGCCTTGCGCAAGTCCCTGCCGCACCTGGACATGCGCTTCATCACTCCCGGCATCCGCCCGGCCGCCGGGGCCCTCGACGACCAGAAACGCGTCATGACCCCGGCCGAGGCGGCGCGGCTGGGCATCAATTACATAGTGGTGGGCCGTCCCATCACGAAAGCCGCGCACCGGCTCAAGGCCGCGCAGGCCGTGCTGGCCGAGATGCGGCAGGCCGCCGCGGACGCCCTGGAGAAACCATGAACGATCCCGCTTCGCCGTCGTCGCGACCGCTCCCCGGCCTGCTCGCCGAAACGGGCGCCATGCTCGAGGGGCATTTCCTGCTCTCCTCCGGACTGCACAGCGACCGCTATCTGCAGTGCGCCCTGCTGCTGGCCCATCCGGAGCACGCCCGGCGGCTGGGGCGCGACCTGGCCCGGCTGCAGCCGGTCCGGCCCGACCTGGTCGTCTCCCCGGCCCTGGGCGGCATAGTCATCGGCCACGAGGTCGCCCGCGCGCTCGGCGTGCGCGCCTTCTTCGCCGAGCGCCAGAACGGAGCGATGACCCTGCGCCGCGGCTTTTCGCTGGCGCCCGGCGAGAAGGTGGTCGTAGTGGAGGACGTCGTCACCACCGGCAAGTCCACGGGCGAGGTCGTCGCCCTCCTCCAAGGCCTGGGCGCCCGGGTCGTCGGCGCCTTGTCCATCGTCTGCCGCTCGGCCGCCCCGCCCCCGCTGGGCGTGCCGCTCGCCAGCCTCATCCACATGCCCCTGACGGCCGTTCCGGCCGAGAGCTGCACGCTCTGCCGGCAGGGCCGCCCGCTGGTAAAACCCGGAAGCCGAACGGAACCCAAACCATGACCCTGACCTACAAGAAAACCGGCGTCGACATCGCCCTCGCGGACAAGCTGGTGGACTTCCTGCAAAAGAAGTCCCCAGCCATCGGAGGCTTCTCGGGGCTCTTCCCCATTCCGGCCGACGGGGGCGATCCCTGGCGCCTGGTCGCCTGCACCGACGGCGTGGGGACCAAGCTCAAGCTCGCCTTCGCCCTCGACCGCCACGACACCATCGGCATCGACCTGGTGGCCATGTGCGTCAACGATCTGATCACCTGCGGAGCCCGGCCGCTGATCTTCCTGGATTACTACGCCACCGGGCGCCTGGACCTCAAGCGGTCGAAGCGCATCATGACCGGCATATTGGAAGGCTGCCGGCAGGGCCGTTCGCTGCTGCTGGGCGGGGAAACCGCCGAGATGCCGGGGTTCTATCCGCCCGGGGAGTACGACCTGGCCGGCTTCTCGGTGGGCATAGTCAAGCGTTCCGAGGTGATCGACGGCTCCAAGATATTCCCGGGCGACCTGATCCTGGGCCTGCCCGCCTCCGGCCTGCATTCCAACGGCTACTCGCTGGTGCGCAAGGTGTTCTCGGACCGCGAGCTCAAGTCCTGGGGCCCGCGCCTGCTCAAGCCCACGCGCATCTACGTCGAGCAGATCGACCGCCTGGCCGCGGGCCTGCGCCAGCAGGGCGGCATCATCCTGGGTCTGGCCCACATCACCGGCGGAGGCATCGTGGAGAACCTGCCTCGCGTCCTGCCCAAGCGCTGCCGGGCCGTGGTGGAGCGCTCGCGTTGGACCGTCCCCGAAATTTTCGGCGAGATCCGGCGCCGGGGACGCGTGCCCGAGGCGGAGATGTGGCGCACCTTCAACATGGGGATCGGCATGACGGCGGTGATCCGGCCCGGCACCCTGGCCCTGGCGCGCAAGCTGCTGCCCGAGGCCCGGCTCATCGGGGAAATCCGGGCCGGCAAGCCCGAGGTGGTCCTGCGATGACGCGCATCGCCGTATTCGCCTCCGGGGAAGGGACGAACCTGCAGGCCATCCTCGACGCCTGCGCCTGCAACCGCATCCGCGGCAGCGTCGTGCTCGTGGTCGCCAGCCGCGACGGCATCGGCGCCCTGCGCCGCGCCGAGCGCGCCGGCGCGCCGGCGGTCGTGGCCAAGCCGGCGGATTTTCCCGCGGCGGATGAATACAGCGCCCAGCTCGCGCGCCTGGCCCGCCAGGCCGGAGCGGAGCTTATCTGCCTGGCCGGCTTCATGACCCAGCTCAAGGCGCCCCTGCTCAAGGCCTTCCCGGACCGCGTGCTGAATATCCACCCGGCCCTGCTGCCCGCTTTCGCGGGCCGCGGCCTCTACGGCCGGCGCGTGCACGAGGCCGTGCTGGCCGCGGGCGCCAAGGTCAGCGGCTGCACCGTGCATTTCGTCGACGAGCTCTACGACCACGGCCCCATCGCGGCCCAGGCCGCGGTGCCCGTGCTGCCCGACGACACCCCCGAGACGCTCGCGGCGCGGGTCCTCGCGCAGGA
>JAQUMZ010000295.1:0-2466 GCA_028717865.1 Elusimicrobiota bacterium
AGGCTCCGGCGGCCTTTTGCGCGATCTGTTTATTTTCCGGCGAGCACCACGGTCGACCGCAAAACCTTGGCCACCTCGTCTAGGAAGCGCAGGATGCTCCCGCGCGCCTCTTCGACCGTGCCCGCGGCCTCCAGGGCCTTGCCCAGGTCCGGCAGGAACTGGTCGCGGACCCTCATCAAGGTCTTGGCCTCCATCGGATCGTCCACGTCCTCGATGATCAGGCTCTCATAGGCGCGGTTCTGCTCGATCTTGACCTTCAAGATGCGCAAAAGATCCTCCACCGAGGCCGCCTGCGCCCCCTCTTTCAGCAGCACCACGCGCACACCCTCGACGTTCGTGAACGCGGAATCGCGATAGACCAGGGGATAAATCCCCGGCTCGTCGGCCTTGACGATGGAGCCGGCCGGCGGAGCCTTGGTCTCGGCTCACGCCTCGACCTTGCCCGGAACCTTGGGCAGCGTCACTCCGTGCGCCTTGGCCGCGGCGCGGATCTGGGCCTCGTGCGGCATCGCGCCGTTGGCGTCCATGTCGTTCAAGAGCACCTGGGCCATGAGCGCCGGGATGTTGGCGGCCTTGGCGAATATGGTGGGAACCACCAGGGCCTCCGCCAAGGCGGCGCCGGCCGCCTCCCCGAGCTCGGCCATGAGGGACTTGCGCAGCTTCCAGGCGAAGCCTCCCCACGCCTGCCCCTGGGCGTGCACCTCGTCCGTGGACTTGTACTGATAGGTGTTTTCCCCATGGCGGATGTAGTCCCGCCCGTCGGCGAGGGGCTTCTTGAAGAAATGCTCGCCGATGACCGGGTTGTTCAGGATGAACATGGAGAAGATGTCGCCCCAGCCCTCGGACACGCCCCCGTTCACGATGCCGCCGATCATGTCGTCGATGAAGTGGCCGTACTCGTGCATGACCACGGTGTCGTACGAGGTGTTGACGCACTTCTCGCTGGCCCGGAAAAAATTCAGGCTCGGGTTCCAGCGCGTGTAATAGGCGTTGCACTCGTCGTCGATGTTCACCTTGACCGCGATGGCCCGGTCGATGCGCTTGTCGTCGATGCCGTGGGTCTTGACCCAATCGTGCACCAGGGTGGTCAGCAGGTAGCCGTTGACCTGCGCGATGGCCGCCTCGTTCATGCCCTCCGGGTTGAACGTGACGGTCACTTCCTTGCCGCTTTCCAGCACCCCGGAAACCTCCAGGTTGCCGCCCACGGCGTCGGTGACCTTCGCCCACTTGCCCGCCAGCACCGCCTTGAACTGGGCGGCCAGGCCCTCGAGCCCGGAATCCAGGAAGAACTTGCCGTCGGAATCCGTGACCACGACCTTGCCGTCGCCCAGGGCCACGTTGACGTCCGGCAGGGGCCGCGCGACCAGCTGGGACTCCGGCCGGGTGGGGCCCTTGGGCGTGGTGCGGCCCAGGACCCGGCCCGCCGGGGACGGCTCGCCGCCGAGGGTGCCCGTGCGCGCGTCCCACACGAAAGCCTCGCCCGTGGCGATGTCCACCGCCACGGCCAGGGGCACCGGGCTGCCCTCGATGAAATAGATGTTGGCCGCGCGCCAGGCGCCGTTCAAATAGACGATCTTGCGCTCCACGAAGCCGGCCTCGACCTCATAGCCCTGCGCGACGGGGCCCAGACGTTCCAAGGCCTTCTCGCGAAGCTGCTCGTCGGAAAAACCCTGGTTCGCGTTGACCGCGACCCGGGGATACAGCTTGGCCGAGGAGGCCAGGACCACGGGCTGGCCCCGGATCACCTTGATCGTGAAGCTGAGCGCCGTCCCGCGCATCTCCATGCCGTTGAGCGTCTGCCGGAACAGGGCGTAGATCGTGTCGGCCTGGTGCGCCTGGCCGGCCACGCGCTTGACGTGCACCGTGGCCAAATCCGCGCTGGGCACCCCGTATTTGGCGGGGTTGGCGTCGACCAGGGCGCGCAAGGCGGCCTCCACGGCCGCCTCGCTCGCGGGATCGGCCCGCAAAACCGCGGGGCCGGAGGCGAAAATGTCCTCCGCCGTCTCCCCGGGCAAATCCATGCTCTCGATGAATACGCCACCGGAGAGCCCCGGATCGGGGAGCGAGGGTTCCTGGTCCAGGACCAAGCCCTCCGGAAGATCGGTCTTGACCGGCAAGATTCCCGTCGCGCTTTCGGTCCGGGCGTTGTCGAAGAGGCGTCCCAAGCCCAGCTTCCCGGCCACGGTCCTGGCCAGGGACCCGAACGTGCTCCGAGGCTGGGAAGCCTCGACGAAACCCGCGCGCGCGGCCTCGGGGGCGAGGACCGCGGGCTCGGCCTGGGGCGCCGCCGCCGGCGCCGCGGCGGGGGCCGGCAGGACGGACGCCGCTCCGGCGGGCAGCGCCGGCGCGACGACGCCGGGAACCGCCGCGGCGGCGGACCGAGGCAAGGTCAAGACGGCGCCCGGAGCCTGAAGCGCGGCCGCGCCGCCCACGTTGGCCTGGGCGGCCGACCAGGGCAGAGCCGCC
>JAQUMZ010000295.1:2476-4150 GCA_028717865.1 Elusimicrobiota bacterium
ACTCGCGCGCGCACGGACATCGCCGCGAGGACCGGCAGGGGCAGGGAGGAAAGCGTCAAGGAAATGGAAACCGCGATCCCGAACGATTTTACGGCCTTTTCCGCATGCTTTATTTTCATGGTCATGACGCTTCTCCTATTCTATTCGCCCGCCGCGATCTTGCCCGGCTCCCGGGGCAGGGTGACGCCGTGGGCCTTGGCCGCCGCGCGTATCTCGGCCTCGTGGGGCATGAACCCGTTGGCATCCATGTCGTTCAAGAGCACCTGGGCCATGGCCGCGGGAATGTCGCGGGCCTTGGCGAACATGGTCGGAATGACCAGGGCCTCGGCCAGCGCGGCGCCGGCCGCGTCCCCAAGCTTGGCGATCAGGGACTTGCGCAGCTTCCAGGCGAAGCCGCCCCAGGCCTGCCCCTGCTCATGGACCTCGTTCCACTTGTTGTACTGGTAGGTGTTGTCCCCGTGGCGCAGGTAATCCTGGCCCGGCTCCGCATTCTTGAAGAAGCCCTCGCCCAAGGCCGGGTTATTAAGGATGAACATCGAAAAAATGTCGCCCCAGCCCTCGGACAGGCCCCCGTTGCCGATGCCGCCGATCATGTCGTCAATGAAATGGCCGTACTCATGGAAGAGCACGGTATCGAAGGCGGAATTCGCGCAATTCTTGCTCGACCTGTAGAAGTTCAGGCTCGGCCAGCCCGGCGTGTAATAGGCGTTGCACTCGTCGTTTATGTTGACCTTGACCGAGATGGTCTGGTCCAGCCTTTCGTCGTCTATTCCGTGGGTCTTGGCCCAATCGTGCACGATGGCGGTCAAGAGGTAGCCGTTGACCTGCGCGATGGCCTCCTCGCTCATGCCCTCGGGGTTGAAGGTGACGGCGACCTCCTTGCCGCTCTCCAGCGTCCCGGACACTTCCAAGTTGCCGCCCACGGCGGTCTTGACCTTGGACCACTTGCCCGCCAGCACCGCCTTGAACTGACCGGCCAGGCCCTCGAGCCCCGAATCCAGGAAGAACCTGCCCTCGGCATCCGAGACCACGACCGTGCCGTCGCCCAGCTTGACGTTCAGGTGGGGCAGGGGGCGCTCGGCCAGGGGCGAGTCGGGCTTGGTCGCGCCCTTGACCGTGGTCCGGCCGAGAACCCGGCCCGCGGCCTGTTCCCTCACGCGGCCGTCCCAAGCGAAGACCTCGCCCGTAGCCACGTCCGCGGCTACAAAAACCGGCACGGGACCGCCCTCTATGAGGTAGACATTGGCCGCGCGCCAGGAACCCTTCAGATGGACCACCTTGCGCTCCAGGAAAACGGCCTCGAGATTGTAATCCTCGGCGACGGGCCCCAGCCGCTTCAAGGCCTTCTCCCGGAGTTCCTCGTCGGAGAATTTCCGCCTGGAATCGACGGCGGCCCCGGGGAAGAGCCGGGCGGAGGCGGACATGACCAGCGGGCGGCCCTGGATCACCTTGACCGTGAAGCTCAGGGACGTCCCCTGCATGTCCAGGCCGTCCTGCCGCTGGCGAAACAGCGCGTAGATCGTGTCGGCCTGGTGCGCCTGGCCGGCCACGCGCTTGACGTGCACCGTGGCCAGAGCCGCGCTGGGCAACCCGTATTTGGCGGGGTCGGCGTCGACCATGGCGCGCAAAGCGGCCTCCACCTGCGCCGCGTCGGAGGGGTCGGCCCGCAGGACC
>JAQUMZ010000296.1 GCA_028717865.1 Elusimicrobiota bacterium
TCCTCGATGGTGCACTTGTGCAGGTCCAGGTCCGAGAGCGCCGCGAAGCGCTGGCAGATCTGCTTGGTCAGGTCGCCGTAGGGCATGGGGTGGCGCACCACCGCGACCTTCTTGCCCATGGCCTTGAGGTATTCGCTGACCTTGCGCGTGGTCTGGCTTTTGCCGCAGCCCGTGCGCACGGCGCAGACGGCGATGACGGGCTTGGAGGACTTGAGCATGGTCCGGCGCCAGCCCATGAGGCGGAAGTCCGCGCCGGCCGCGTTGACGATGGACGCCTTGTGCATCACGTCCAGGTGGTTGAGATCGGAGTAGGCCAGGGCGACCTCGGCGACGTCGTGCTTGCGGATGAGCTCGGTGATCTCGCTCTCGGCCCGGATCGGGATGCCCTTGGGGTAATCGGGCCCGCAGAGCTGCTTCGGGTAGACCCGCCCGGCGATGTCGGGGATCTGGGCCGCCGTGAAGGCCACGACCCGGTATTGCGGCTGGTGTTTCCAAAACACGTTGAAATCATGGAAGTCGCGGCCCGCCGCGCCCATGATTATGACGTTTTGCTTCCCGTCTTTGTTCTCTGGCATGGATGGCTCCTCGGCTGGAGTGTGGAATTGTCAAACCCGAGTATAGCAAAAAGGGCTTGCGGGAGGGTACGGGAAGGGCTAGAATCCAAACGGACATGGAAAAAACCCTGCCGGAGCTGCGCGAGACCATAGAGATCGCGGGGGGCAAGCGACGGGTGGATTTGCTCCTGCGCGACGCGCGCGTCATCAACACCTTCTCGGGCGACGTCCACCGCAGCGACGTGGCGGTGCACAAGGGCCGCATCGTGGGCTTCGGGGCCTATCAGGCGCGGCGGACGATGGATCTGCGCGGGGCCTATCTCGCGCCGGGCTTCATCGACGGGCACGTGCACCTCGAAAGCTCCATGGTCAAGATCCCCGAGTTCGGGCGGATCGTGGTCCCCCGCGGCACGACCTCCGTGGTCATCGACCCGCACGAGATCGCCAACGTCCTGGGTCTCGACGGCATCCGCTACATGCTGGCCTCCAGCCTGGACTGCGTGCTCGGGGTCTATCTGATGCTGCCGTCTTGCGTGCCCTCCACGCGCCTGGAGACCGCGGGCGCCGAGCTTTCCGGCCACGACCTGAGCCTGCTGCTGGGCGACGAACGGGTCCTGGGCCTGGCCGAGATGATGGACTATCCGGGCGTGGTGGGCTGCCGGCGCGACGCGCTGGAAAAGATTCTCACCGCCCGCGGCAAGCGCATCGACGGGCACGCCCCCCGGGTCGCGGGCAAGGACCTCTGCGCCTATGTCTCGGCCGGGATCAAGTCCGACCACGAGTGCACCACCGTGGCCGAGGCGCGCGAGAAGCTGCGCGCGGGCATGTTCATCATGATCCGCGAGGGCACCGCGGCCCGCAACCTCTCGGCCCTGCTGCCCTTGGTCAACTCGGAGAACTCCCGCAAGTGCCTGTTCGTGACCGACGACCGGCACCTGGAGGACATCTTCCGGGAGGGGCACATGGACCATCTGGTGCGCACCGCGATCCGGCTGGGGGTCGATCCCATCCGGGCCATACAGATGGCGAGCATCAATACCGCGGAGTATTTCGGGCTCAAGGACCTGGGCGCCGTCGCCCCCGGCTACCAGGCCGACCTGATCGTATTCAGCGACTTGCGCCGGGTCAGGATATCCAAGGTCATCAAGGCCGGCCGGCTTGTGGCCAGCGACGGACGGCTGCTCCGCTCGGCCCTCAGCGTCTATAAGGGGAAGGTGCGCGGCACGATCAACGTGCGCTGGATCGAGCCGGGCGACTTCGCGATCCGGGCCGCGGGGCGGCGCGCCCGGGTCATCGGCGTGGTGCCCGGCCAGATCGTGACCCGGGCCTTGACCGCGCGAGTAAAGGCTGCGGGCGGCCTGGCCGTGGCCGACGTCGGGCGCGACCTGCTCAAAATCGCGGTAATCGAGCGCCACATGGCCTCGGGGCGAGTGGCGCACGGCTTCGTCCGGGGTTTCGGGCTGAAAAAGGGGGCCATCGCCTCTTCGATCTCCCACGACTCCCATAATATCGTGGTGGTGGGCACCTGCGACGCCGACATGTACGCCGCCGCGGTGGAGGTGGTCAAGCTGCAGGGCGGCATCGTGGCCGCTTGCGGCGGCCGGATCGTCGAGTCGCTGCCCCTGCCCGTGGCCGGGCTCATGTCCGACCGCAGTGCCGAACACGTGCGCGATAAGCTGCGCCGCCTGATCGCGGCGGCCCGGGCCATGGGCTCCCGGCTCGATGACCCCTACATGGCCATGTCCTTCCTGACCCTGCCGCCCATCCCGGAGCTCAAGATCACCGATCGGGGCCTCATCGACGCGGTTAATTTCAAGGTCGTGCCGCTGTTCGTGTAGCCTGCCGCCGATGGAGTCCGCCAGCCTCGAAGTGGTCTTTGAGGACGCCCGGCTGATCGCGATCAACAAGCCCGTCGGCCAAGCCGTGGTTCCCGGCCGGGGCCTTTCCGAGGAGCCGCTGGCCGCGCAAGTAGGCCGCCGTCTGGGAGCCAAGGCTTTCGTGGTTCACCGCCTGGACCGCGACGCCAGCGGCCTGACTCTGCTGGCCAAGGACGCCGCCGCGCATCGCGAACTCAGCATGCTCTTCGAGGCCCGTCGCGTGCGCAAGCTCTACCTGGCCCTGGTCCGGGGCCGTCTGGAGGGGGAAGGCGTCATCGACCGGCCCTTGCGCCAATTCGGCTCGGGCCGCATGGGAGACGATCCCCGGGGCAAGCCTTCCGCGACTCGCTGGCGCCTCCGCGCCGCCGCGCCGGAATGCTCGCTGCTGGAGGTCTCGCCCGAGACCGGCCGGCGTCACCAGATCCGGGCGCATCTTTTCGGCATCGGCCATCCCATCTTGGGCGACCGCCTCTACGGCAAGGACCGGCCCGTGGGCGGCGCCGCGCGCCTCATGCTGCACGCCTGGAAGCTGGAGTTCGAGCTGGAGGGAGCGCACTACGACCTTTGCGTACTGCCGGGGCCCGATTTCCTGGCCGTCCTATCCAGTCACGGATTGTCCCTTACGGAGAAAGGTCCCTAAAGACCCACTTTTATTGGGTCTATTGTTGACGCATTGCATACCTGACGGTCCCATCCGTTAGATGTCGGTTCCCCGATATAATTGATGCGGTGTGCGTTGAATATTTACGCACCAAGGGGGAATATGAGGCCACTAAAGTTAATTGTCGCTGTAATCGTATCCCTGATGGGAATTGTCGGACCCGCCGGCGCGACGCACCCCCTGCCGGGGAAGGTTTATGCTCTCGCGACGCGGATGGAGGCTTTCTTCCTGCGCGAAGCGATATCCCCTCGCTCGACTGCGGAGGGTTTTTCCATCCATCTATATGCCGGCGATAAAAGCGTAGCCTGTATGTCCCCGGCGGGGCCGATCGCGGGGAATAATTACCATCAGGTCATAATGTGGAAGATGAAGCTGGCCGACTTCGGACCGTCGTTCGGGGAACGCACGGTCGGCGATAAGTGGATCATGGATTATGAGCCGTTGATGCAGGGCGTGACCGATGTAAACGGGCTGCTCTACAGCGGCGCGTCGGTCACCGATGACGATCTGAGATCAGCCAACGACTATCTGTTTAATAAATGGCAGAAAGTCGAAAAAGTTATACAGAACGTGGATCAGATCAGTCGGCAGGCCCCTATTTTCAATTGACGGATCGCGGGATTAAAACGTAACAGCCTGCGCGAGCCGGGGCAGGCGGGCGTCCTTTTCCGACACCAGGGAAGGGCGCAGCGGCCAGTCGATCTTGAGGCCGGGATCGTCCCAGCGCACGCCGGCGTCGACCTCCGCGGACCAGTAGTCCGTGACCTTGTAGGTCACGTCCGCCCAGTCCGAGAGGGCCAGAAAGCCGTGGGCGAAGCCCGGCGGCACCCAGAACATCCGGTTGCCCTCGTCGGAAAGCTCGACCGAGGTCCAGCGGCCGAAGGTGGGAGAGCCCTTGCGGATGTCGACGGCCACGTCGAATATCCGTCCGCGCGTGCAGCGCACCAGCTTGCCCACGGGGCGCCGCGGCAGTTGGTAGTGCAGACCGCGCAGGGTGCCGCGCGCCGAGCGGGAGAGGTTGTCCTGCACGAAGGGCGGC
>JAQUMZ010000297.1 GCA_028717865.1 Elusimicrobiota bacterium
GTCTTGGCCTCGGCCAGGGCGGCGTCGACGGCCAGGTAGGCGGCGTTGGACTTGGGCGCGCAGGCCACGTAGATCGCGGCCTGGGCCAGGGGTATGCGCGCCTCGGGCATGCCCAGGACCTCGGCCGCGCTGAAGGCCGCCTGGGCCACGAGCAGGGCCCGGAAGTCCGCGTTGCCCACGTCCTCGGCCGCGCAGATGAGTATCCGGCGCGCGATGAAGCGGGGGTCCTCGCCCGCGGCCAGCATCTTGGCCATCCAGTAAACCGCGGCGTCGGGGTCCGAGCCCCGCATGGACTTGATGAAGGCCGAGATGTGGTCGTAGTGGTCGTCGGAGCGCTTGTCGTAGCGGATCGAGCGCCGCTGGATGGACTCCTCCGCGGCCTCCAGGGTGATGTGCCGGACTCCGTCGCGGCCGGGCGCGGTGGAAAGCGCGGCCAGCTCCAGGGCGTTGAGCAGTTTGCGCGCGTCGCCGCCGGCCATGCGGGTCAGGTGCTCCGCGGCGGCGGGCGCGAGCTTCAGCTTCAGCTGGCCCAGGCCCCGCTCCTTTTCCTTCAAGGCCCGCTCCAGGATGGCCTTGAGGTGGGACTCGGACAGGGGCTGGAACTCGAAGGCGGTGAAGCGCGAGAGCAAGGCCGCGTTGACGTAAAAGGAGGGATTTTCCGTGGTCAGGCCGATGAGCAGGATGTCGCCGCGCTCCACGGAGGGCAGCAGCACGTCCTGCTGGGTGCGGTTGAAGTGGTGTATCTCGTCGATGAGGAGCAGGGTCTTGCGGCCGAGGTGGCCGGCGGAGTACTTGGCGGCGTCGAGCACCTTCTTGAGGTCGGCCACGCCGGCGGCCACGGCGTTGAGCTCGACGACGTCGGCCCGGGAGCGCTGGGCGATGAAGCGCGCCAGGGCCGTCTTGCCCGAGCCCGGGGGGCCGAAGAACAAGGCGGAGGCGAAGCGCCCCGCCTCGATGAGCCGGCGCAGCATCTTGCCCGGCCCCAGCAGATGCTCCTGGCCGGAGAACTCCTCCAGGGATTTGGGCGCCAAGCGCGCGGCCAGGGGGGGATCGGCGGCGCCGGCGAAGAGCTCCTCGGCCACGTCAGGGCGCTTCGGCGCCGACGGCGGCCAGGGATTGCTGGAGGACCTTGGCGACTCCGTCGAGGCCGTTCTCCACGACGTTGCGGTTCAGCTTCTCGGCCTGCTGGAGCTTGTAGAGCTCCACGGCCAGGTATAAGGCGGTGTAGATGGCGAGCTTGGAGGTGTCGGCGACTTTCGGGTAGGCGGCCTGGATCTCCTCGTACTTTTCGTTGACGCTGCGCGCCACGCCGTTGATTTCGAAGGGCGTGAGGCCCTCGATCTCCACCAGAAGGCGCCGGCGCGCGATCTCGACCTCCACTTTCTCGTTCATGCTCATGCCAGGCGCTCCAATTTCTGCGTCAGCCGCTGCAGCCGGAGCTTGACCCGCTCGTGGCGCTCCAGCCGGGCCTTGGCCTCGCGCAGTTGCGCCTGCAGGCCGCGGTTCTCGGCCGAGAGCTCGGCGTTGGCCTTCTCCAGCTTGGCCGCCTTGGCCGAGGCGGCGAGCATCTGCTTGGAGACCTCGGCCGCCAGTTTCTCGATGTGCTTGAATCGGCCTTGCAGGGCGATCATTTTAGGAGCGCAGGACCGCGCCGAGCTTGCGGACGAGTTCCTCCAGCACGCGCCCGGCGGCCTGGGAAAGCTCGGCGTCCTTGAGCGTGCGGTCGTCGCGGCCCAGGCGCAGGCGGATGGTCAGGCTCTGCTTGCCCGTCGGCACGCCCGGGCCGGTGAACTTGTCCACCAGCTCCACGGCGCGCAGCTCCGCCACGCCGGCGCCCAGGACGGCCGCCTCCACGTCGCCGTAGCGGGTCTTGGCGTCGACCAAGAAGGAAAGGTCGCGGTCCGAGCCGGGGAACACCCCGAAGGGCGCGAAGCGCGCTCGGGGCGGCTCCAGCCGCGCCAGGGCGTCCAGGTCGACCTCGAAAAGCGATGCCTCCTCGCGCTCGAGCTCCCAGGCCCGGGCGGCGCGGGGATGCAGGAGCCCCGCGCAGGCCAGGGGGCCCTTGGGGCCGAAGAGGCGCAGGGAGGCGCGGGGGTGGAAGAATGGGTCCGAGTCGCCCGAGGCCTGGGCGAAGGGGCGCCAGGCCAAGCCCGGGATCGCCGCCAGCAGCCCCTCCACCACGCCTTTGGCGTCGTAGAAGTCCAGCCGGCGCCCGCGCGGCGCCTGCCAATGCGCCTGGCGCTGGCCCAGGAGCAGGCCCGCGGCCTGGGTCGTTTCTACGACCCCGTCCTTGGCGAGCCGGTAGGACTTGCCCAGCTCGAAGAGGCGCAGGGTCCGCGCTCCGTTGTTGAGGTTGAGCCGGGCGTTGCGCAGCAGGCCGGCGAACAGGGAGGGCCGCAAGTTAGCGTAATCCTCGGAGATCGGATTCATGACGCGCACCAGCGGCCCTGGCAGGCCGGCTTGCGCGGCCGCCTTGTCGGATATGAAATCGTAGTTGCAGGCCTCCGCGAGGCCCAGGCCGCACAGGCGCGAGCGGCAGCGCTCGGCGACGGCTTGGCCGGGCAGCAGGCGCGAGGGCTGGAGCGGGCCGGAGGGCGTTTCGTAGGGAATGCTCTCATAGCCGGCCAGGCGCGCCACTTCCTCGGCGAGGTCCCAGACCGTGGCCAGATCGCGGCGCCAGGAGGGGGGGGTCAGGCGCAGGGTCTGGTCCTGCTTCTCCAGCCGGCCGCCCAGGGCGCGCAGGGTCCCCTCGACCGCGTCGGCGGCGAAGTCCGAGCCCAGTATCTCGTTTATCCGCGCGCTGGTGACCGCGATCGGGGCGGGGGCCGCGGCCGCGGCCCGCAGATCTATCGGCTCGGACATGCGCACGTCCGGTCCGCAGAGGGATACGATGAGCTCCGCGGCGCGCAGGGAGGCGCTCCCGGCGGCCTCGGGATCCGCGCCCCGCTCGAAGCGGTAGGAGGCATCGGACTTGAGCTTGAGCAGCTGCGAGCCGCGGCGCACCGTGGCCGGGTCGAAGCAGGCGCTTTCCAGGAAGGCGCGGCGGGTCTTCTCGGTCACGCCGGTCTTGAGCCCGCCCATGATTCCGGCGATGGCCACCGGCCGGGCTTGATCCGCGATCACCAGGCAGCGTTCGGAAAGCTGGTATTCCTTCTCGTCGAGCGCGGCGATCTTTTCCCCGGAGCGGGCGAAGCGCACCACGATGCCGCCCTCCAGGGCATCCAGGTCGAAGGCGTGCATGGGCTGGCCCGCGTCCATGAGCAGGTAGTTGGTGATGTCGACGAGGTTGTTGATGGGGCGCAGGCCCACGGATTCGAGCTTGGCGGCCAGCCAGGCGGGGCTGGGACGGATGGATAGGTTCTCGAAGACGCGGCCCACGTAGCGCGGGCAGGCCCGTTCGTCCTCGACGCGCGCCGGCGCGCAGGGACCGTGGGCGGCGGGGAGCTTGGGCTCGGGACGGGGCTTCAGGGGCAGGCGCAGAAACGCGGCCAGCTCCCGGGCCAGGCCCAGGTGCGACAGGCAATCGGGCCGGTTGGGGGTCAGCTCGACGTCTAGTATGCGGTCGGTTCCCCCCAGCAGCTCGGCCACGTCCGCGCCGCTGGGGCTGGACGGATCCATGACCCAGATGCCCTCGCCGTTTCCGCCCAAGCCCAGCTCCCGGCGCGAGCAGATCATCCCGTGGGACTCGACGCCGCGGATTTTGGCGCGGGTTATGGCGAGGCCCCCCGGCAGGATGGCCCCCACCCGGGCCAGGGGAACCTTCTGTCCCGCGGCCACGTTCTTGGCGCCGCAGACCACGGAGTGCTTTTCGCCGCCCGCCTCGACCACGCAGAGGGAGAGCCGGTCGGCGTTGGGGTGCTTCTCGACCGAGAGCACGTGGCCCGTGACCACGCCCGAGAAGGCCGGGCCGCGGGCCTCGATGGCGGCGACCTCGAAGCCCAGCTGCAGCAGGCGTTCGGCCAGGTCTTCGGCCGTCAGCCGCAGGTCGACGAACTCCTTGAGCCAGTTATACGACGCTTTCATCGAATTGGCGCAGGAAGCGCAGATCGTTGTCGAAGAACATCCGCATGTCGGGCACGCCCAGCCGCAGGATGGCGACGCGCTCGACGCCCATGCCGAAGGCGAAACC
>JAQUMZ010000298.1 GCA_028717865.1 Elusimicrobiota bacterium
CGCCGTCGTCCAGACCTTGCGCGAACTGGGCGCCCAGGACATGCCGCAGGTGCGCATTTTCAACAAGGCCGACGCCATCGACGTCCGGCACCGCCGGGAGCTTGAACACGGCTACCCCGGCTGGCTCTTCATCTCGGCCGCCACCGGCGAGGGCGTCGAGCGGGCCCTCACGGCGCTCCAGGACCGGCTCTCCGCGCGCTGGCTGCTGCGCGAACTGGAACTGCCCCACGCCCTGGCGCGCATCCACGGCGGGGCTATCCGCGACGCCAGCCAGGTCCTGTCGCAGACCGATACCCGGTCCACGACCCGCTTGCGCCTGCGCGTGACCGCGGAGAACTGGGACCGGCTTAGAAAAAAGCTCGCCGGCACAAGGCAAAACCCCTGGCAAAAAGGCGAAGGGGTTTGCTAGACTGTTTTTTTAGGGCATGGACTTAGCAACCAAGGCCGGCCTCGTCGCGCTGAGCTACCTGGCGGGGGGCATACCCACCGGATATCTCGCGGCGCGCAGGTGCAAAGGCATAGACATCCGCCAGTACGGCTCGGGGAATCCCGGAACGGCCAACGTCTACCGCGTGGCCGGGACGGCGGCGGGCGCCGTCACCCTGGCCGTGGATTTCCTCAAAGGCTGCCTTCCCGTCGTGCTGGCCCGCGGCCGCTTTCCGGACGATCCCTTGTTCGCCGTCCTATGCGGAGCCGCCGCGATCGTCGGACATGATTGGACCGTATTCCTGGGCTTCCGGGGCGGCAAGGGCGTGGCCACTTCCGCGGGCGTCTTCGCCGCGCTTACCCCCGCCCCGCTGGCCTTGGCCGCGCTGATTTTCTTCGTCGCCGTGCGCCTGAGCGGGCACATCTCGGCCGGCTCCCTCGCCGGAGCCGCCGCCTTGCCGGTCCTGTGCCTGCTGCTGCGCAGCCCGGCGCAGTACGGCTTCGCGGCCCTGGCCGCCTGCGCCCTGATCGTTTACAAGCACATCCCCAACATCCGGCGGCTGCGCGCGTCCGCGAGGAGCCGCTGATGGCCAAAAGCGAGAAAGGCCGCCGTCCGCCGTCCCCCCAGGAGCGGGAGGTGCGCATTTATTCCCTGGCCACGACCGCCAACGAATGCATCATTTTCCTGGAAGAGATGACGGGCAACCGCCTGCTGCCCATCTGGATCGGCATCACCGAGGGCCAGGCCATCGCCATACGATTCTCCGGCATCGTCCTGCCGCGGCCCCTGACGCACGATCTGCTGCTGTCCACCAGCACGACGCTCGGCTACGCGGTCCAGAAGGTGGTCGTCTGCGACATCAAGGACAACACTTTCTACGCCCGCATCCGCGTGGCCAAGGACGGAACCGCGCCGCTGGACATCGACAGCCGCCCCTCGGACGCCATCGCCGTCGCCGTGCGCGCGGGCTGTCCGATTTTCGTGGAGGAGAAGGTTTTCCTCAACTGCCAGACGCTGGCCAAGCCGATCACCGAGGACGAGGTCTCCAAGTTCAAGGCCGACCTCAAGAACCTCAAGCCCGAGGACATCTTCAAGGATCTCCAGTCCCAGTCCGGGAAGAAGCCCTCCAAGGAGCCAAAAGCGCCGGAGGATAAGAACGAAAAATCCGAAGGCGAAGACAAACAAGATGAATAGACTCGACATCATAAAGGCCGTAGCCAAAGTGCTGACGACGAAGGGGGAAGCCGCCAAGGCCGTCGAGACGGCGTTCGAGACCATGCGCGCGGCGCTCAACCGCGAGGAAAAGGTGGTCATCTCCAACTTCGGGACGTTCCGGGTGAAGCACCGCCAGCAGCGCCAGGGACGCAACCCCAAGACGGGCCAGCAGGTCGTGGTCCCGCCGCGCAAGGGCGTGCGCTTCAAGGCGTCGAAGAACCTCCTACGCTCATAAAGGGGCCGCCGCGCGCGGCGCAAGCATGACCCAAGGCTCCCTTTTCCCGGAGCAGGAATCGGCGCCCGGGCCGGGCGCCCGCCCCCGCGGCCCCCGGGCCGCGAGGCGCCCGCCGGCGGCGGCTCCCGGGCCGCCGCCCATCCCCGACCAGGAGTTCTTCACGATGGGGGAGGCCTGCCGCGTGGCGCAAGTGGCGCCGCACACCTTGCGCTATTGGGAGACGGAACTGGGCCGCCCGCGGCCGGCGCGCCGCCCCAGCGGACACCGCCGCTACGGCCGCGGCGACATCGAGACCATCTTCCAGATCAAGGCCCTGCTGCGCGAGCGCGGCATGACGCTGGCGGGGGCCCGGCGCGCGCTGTCGGGCCGGCGGCGCGCGCAGGCGGAGGGCTCCGCGGCGTCGCGGCGCCTGCTCGGGGAAATCCGCGCGGAGCTGAGGGAGTTGGTGTCGGAGCTGGGGAAATGATAGTATGATGCGCCGCTCGGGACGTTCGCGGCCGGGGACTGGCTCAATGGTAGAGCGCTCGCTTGGGGTGCGAGAGGTTCCGGGTTCGATCCCCGGGTCCCCGACCACGAACGTCTTGCCCGCGGCCGCCGTTCTTTCTACTATATTCAACGATTGCACGGGGTATAGCTCAATTGGCAGAGCGCTTGGTTCGGGACCAAGAGGTTCTCAGTTCAAGCCTGAGTACCCCGAGGATTTCCGCGACGCTGAGCATGGCCGATTCCCTGGCACGAAGTCGATTCGTCGTTTCGGGACGCGTGCAGGGGGTCGGTTTTCGGTGGTTCGTCCAGGACCTGGGCCGGAGCCTCGGTTTGCGCGGCTGGGTGCGCAACCGCCCGGACGGGAAGGTGGAAGCCGAGGCGGAAGGGCGCCGGGCGTCCCTGGCGCTGTTCGCGCGGGAGCTGCGCGGCGGGCCCGGCCGCGTCGACGCCGTCGAGACGGAGGCGCTGCCGGCCCAGGGGCGCCCGGAAGGATTCGACATCATCTTGTGACGGCTTGGGGAACTCGCCATGTCAACTGAAACGCCCAGCACCGACACCATCAGCCAGTATTTCAAGGGCATCCAGAAGCTGGCCTTGATCGACCGCGAGGAGGTCCACAAACTCTGGAAGCAGGCCAAGCGCGGCGACCGCCAGGCCAAGCAGCGCATCATGGAGGCGAACCTGCGGCTGGTCGTGCCCATCGCCAAGAAGTACCACCGCCAGGGCATCGACTTCATGGACCTCATCGAGGAGGGCAACCTGGGCCTGATGCACTCCATCGACAAGTTCGAGCCGAAGAAGGGCTACCGCTTCTCGACCTACGCCTCGTACTGGATCGAGCAGTCCATCCGCCGGGCCGTGGAGGAGCAGTCCAAGACCATCCGCATACCGCCCCACGCCTGGGAGGCCCTGCGCAAGTGGCTCAAGATGTGGGAGAAGCTCCACGCCAAGCTCGGCCGCGACCCGTCCCTCGCCGAGATGGCGCGCACCATGCACTGGACCGCCCGCCAGGTCCGCGGGGTGCTCGACGCCGCCGAGGCCGCCCGCGGCATCGGCTCGCTGGAGGCCCCGGTCGACAGCGAGGACGAGAACATCACCGTCGAGGACATGCTTTCGGAATCGGAGAACCAGTCCCCGGAGAACCTCATCTCCGTGCTCAAGCTCCACGACGAGCTCAACCAGGCCCTCAAGGAGATCGGAGACCGCGAGCGCATGATCCTGGAGTTCCGCCACGGCCTGACCGGGCAGACCCCGATGACCCTGGAGGAGGTGGGCAAGCGCCTGCGCCTCTCGCGCGAGCGCATCCGCCAGATCGAGGAGCGGGCCCTGCTGCGCCTGCGCCGCGTGGCCAACCGCATGGGCCTCATCGAGGTCAGCGAAGGCCGCACCCTGGGCTCGCCGAACCTCCAGCCCGGCTGGGACACGCCCAAGGTCAGGACCGACATCCTGGGGGCGGCCATCCCGCCCGGACGCTCCACCGCCCCCGCCGGGCCGCAGCTGGTGCGCCGCAAGCCCCGCAACTTCATCATCGGCAAGGCTCCGACCAGGAGGAAATGATGCCTCAGACCGACCTCGACCCCGCCGCCTTCATCAAGGACGTCCCGGATTTCCCCAAGCCGGGGATCGTGTTCAAGGACATCACGCCCCTGCTGGGAGACCCCGCGGCCTTCGCCGAGGCCGTCGAGCGCCTCGCCGCCCCTTATCGCGGCGCCGGCGTCCGGTTCGTGGCCGGCATCGAGTCCCGGGGCTTCCTCCTGGCC
>JAQUMZ010000299.1 GCA_028717865.1 Elusimicrobiota bacterium
CGCAGGCGCGCGTCCTCCCCGGCCGCCTCCAGGAAGAACCGGACGTCGTCGTCGTGGTTGCGGTCCTGGCCGGTCTTGAGCCCCATGCGCTCGAGGAAAAGCAAGGTCCGCCGCAGCAGGTAGGCCCGGGGCTCGGTCTGGCCCAGCTTTTCGTAGACGCCGGCCAGAGCGCGTATCCCGGAACGAAAATCCGCGCAGCGCTGCGCGTTGGGCGTGAACAGCCTGCGCGCGGCCAGGGACTCGAGCGCGGCGCGCTCGGCGTCCAGCAGCCGCGCGCGCCGGGAAGCCTCCAGGGCGTCGACGGCCGGCTCGGCCCGCAGGACGTCGTAGACCAGCTCGCAGGAGTCATCGGCGCCCAGCAAGGCCTCCAGCGCGGCGGCCGCCGCCGGCCCCTGGGCCCGGGCCAGAGCCAGGCGCGCTTCGAGGACGCGCCAATCCTTGCGCGCGCGCAAGCCCTTGAGCCGCGCGGCGCTCAGCCGGGAGACCAGCGCGGCCGCCTCGGCCGCGCGCCCGGCCGACAGTTTGTCGCGCAGGGCGGCCGCGTCGCGCTCCAACGGGTCTTGGCCCGCCCTGCGGATCGCGGCCAAGCGGGCCAGGAAATCCGGCTCGGACTGCTCGCCGGCGATGCGGCCCAGCTCCTTGCCCCCGGGGTCCAATACCAGGAAAGTCGGCAGGGCGGCGACCGCGTGCCGACGCTTCAAGTCCCGCCCCGGCGCCCCGTCGACGTCGGCCTTGAGCCGGATCATGCCCGCGGCGGCGCGCGCGAAAGCCGGCTTGGACAATACGTTGCTCTCCATGTAATAGCAGGAATAGCACCAGGGCGCGTGGAATTCGACCAGCAGGGGACGTCCCGTCTTGGCGGCGGCGGCCTGGGCTGCGGCGGGGTCGTCGAGCCAGGCCGGGACCTCGGCCCGCGGGGCGGCGGTGAAAAATACGGCCAGCAGGAGCGCGTTCATGCCGCAATGATACCAAAAGCCGGCCGTCAGCCGGCGCTCGCGTAGATATCGCGCAGGCGGACGTAAGTCTGCAGGACGCTGGACACGTAGCGGCGCGTCTCGCGGTAGGGCGGGACCGCGCCGTACCTGCGGACCGCGCCGGGGCCCGCGTTGTAGGCCACCACGGCGTTCTTGACCTCGGAGCTGGCGAAGGGGTCCATGGTGGACAGAGCGCTGAAGGAGAAATCCGAGAACTCCCCCCAGAGCCATTTGAGGTAGGTCACGCCGGCCCGGACGTTGATCCCGGGATCGTAGAGCAGGTCCGGATCCCGGACGCCCAGGCCCCGGCCCGTCCGCGGCATGATCTGCATCAAGCCGCGGGCGCCCACCCGGCTGGTGGCGCCGGGCTTAAAATCGGATTCGTTGGCGATCATGGCCAGCACCAGCAGGGGATCGACCCTTTGCCGGATCGCCTCCCGGATCGTCAGGTCTATGATCGCGGGGCTGGCACCCCGGCGGCGCAAGGCCTCGACCACCGGGGCGAAGCGCGCGTGGTCGGAGGCGGACAGCGCCTCGGGCAGGGGCACGCCGGGGAACCTGGCCTTGACGACAGCCGCGACGGCCGGTCCCAGGCGGGCGGCGGGAGCAAAGGCCGCGGCCGCCGCCGGCGCGGGCCGGGCCAGGCCGGCGTTGTCGAAAAGCTGGTCCAGGGCCTGGCGGTCCACCGCGAGACACACGCGGCGCTTGAGCGCGTCGAGGACCGCGCGGCGCTCGGGGCTGAGCCGGCCGCCGCCCTCCGCCGCCTCGATGGCGGCCACCGCCTCCACCCGGGCCCCGGCCAGGCTGCCCAAGGCGCCGGTCTCGCCCAGCGCCGCGGGCAGGAAAGGGAACAGCTCGCCCAGCAGCCCCCGCCTCCAGGCGTCGAGGCGCAGCTGCGCCGCGCGCAGGGAACGCATTCCGTCCGCGGCTTGGGCGTCCGACTTTATGGCGGCGAGCTCGGCGGAAAACTTTTCCCGCTCCGCCTCGGGCGCCCGGGCCAGATAGTCCTTCCAGTCCTGCGCGGCTCCCAAGAGCAGGAGCCTTTCCTGACGCAGCACGGCCCGGGCCGTCTGGCGACCCGCCTCCGCGGCGCTTGCCGGCGCGACCGCGGCCAGCGCCGCCAGCAATAGCAGGAACTTCACGCCGCGATCTTAGCCTTATTGCCGCGCTTCCCGTGAGGGCCTCCGGACCCATCCGCCCGCCAGTCTTTCGGCCCATGGTGCTTTCTGTAGTGTCTGGATGTTCGGCCGGATTCCAAGCATAGTTGTGTTTTTTTCCCGTACAATGAGTAGGACCTTTGCCGACCCCGCCCCTGCCCTTTTGGCCCTGAGAGAAAAAGGCGACTCCCGCATATAATGAATTGGCAAATTAGGGAGTCAAAATGAAAAAAATATTTTATGCCTGCTGTGGGTTGCTGTTATCGGGTCAGTGCTTAGGGCAGATGTCGGACAATGTACTCTTAAGCAAATTCAATGCCTTAAACAAGAGCGTAAAAATCGGAGCGGAATCCCTTTCGCAATCCGCGCCAGTTGAACCCGCTGTCATAGCCTATAACTACTTGCCCACGGAATTGAACGTCAAAGGGCCCATGATGACGGAAGACGCCAGGGAGTATTGGACGATGACTCCCGACCTTGCGGCGCTCAACTACACGAAGGGAGAGGCGCAAGAAAAATTAAAGCTTTGGATGTCCAAGATGCGGGCGGCTGGAGTCAACGTCGACTCAGGCGAATTGCTGCACTATGGCGAACCGACCGACCCGCCCTATTCTTACACTTTCAGGATCAAATACTTTGGGCATGAACTGCTGGCGCTTCATGCCGATATCGGCGTGCCGGCGGCGTATGCCACTGAGGCGAAGGCTCGGCAAGCGATGAACGAACAGGCAGCATTTTTGAAACGAAAAGGGTTTCGAGTGGTCTATCCCACCGTGGTGAGGTACTTCGGCGACGTGGGAAGCGGCTATGGCTTCTACATTTACCTCATGACGGGGGAACTTGCCGGCAGTTCGGTCCAATACGGAAATACTTTCTGGTACGCATCGGTTCGTGAAGCCGAGGCGGCCGCGAATAAATATTTGGAAACGTTCAAGAGAGCAGGGATCTCCGTGCTGGACGCCGCTCCGACGACATTAAGCTATTCCTACTTTTGGCAGGTCAATCTTCCCTATGGCATATTCGACTTGGAAAGGAAGTCCTATCCGGGGTATGGGTTCGGCAAAGAAAAGGCTTACGTGATCAGATATGTGGGAAGAGATTGCATCACGAAAAACGAGGAATCGGTCACCCAGGACATGTATCAACCGAAGGAAGTCAGAGAACAAATTCTCAACGAAGCCCTTGCCAAATACCGCAAGAAATTAGAATCGCAAGGGCTTATGATCTTGGAGGAGCAAGTTAAGAAGTACTGGGGCTATGACACCATGACGATGAAGTGTTTCAACCCTCGCTGACGCGCCGGCGATATGCGCCGCGCTGTCAGGCGGCTTGCGTAGAGCCTTCGAAATCGATCGACTCGTGGCTTTGCCGACAGGTCTCCTGGCCGAGCAGGGCAACCGCCACGAGACCCACGAGGAGATCCCGCCGGCCCGGCCAGCGGCTGAGAATTCCCTCCACCACCGTGTCTTCAAAAACTTCAAGAACTCGCCGCCGCAGTCTTGCTTTGCGCGCAACCAAGTTTGACACAATTTCGCCAAAAAGGCTATACTTCATATAGGCCGTCGCAATCCCCCCCGGACGCCCCCGCGAGGGCGTTTATGGGCGGTCGGCGCCGACGCGGGCGTAGTTCAATGGTAGAACGCGAGCCTTCCAAGCTCGTCACGTGGGTTCGATTCCCATCGCCCGCTCCAGATCGTTGATTTAGGCTGGGATAGCTCAGTTGGCAGAGCATCTCCATGGTAAGGAGAAGGTCGTGGGTTCGATTCCCATTCCCAGCTAGTTTTCACGTGCGCAAAGTGTTAGAATATCCGGCCTTAACCGGGAGTCGCCGCACCTTTCTCTTAAGGAGACGAGATCATGTCCAAGGCAAAGTTCGAGCGCAAGAAGCCGCACGTCAACATCGGGACGATCGGCCACGTGGACCACGGCAAGACCACGCTGACGGCCGCGATCACGCACTACCTGTCCAAGAAGGGGTTGGCG
>JAQUMZ010000300.1 GCA_028717865.1 Elusimicrobiota bacterium
GCGCTCGGCGCGGGCCGGCGCGCTGGCGGGGTCGAGGCGCAGGGCCTCGTCGAAGTCGGCCAGGGCTTCCTCCAGCCGGGCCGACTTGAAAGCGGCCCTGCCCTCTTCGAGCGACTTGACCGCCGCGTCCGGGTCTGACGCGGGAGCGACGGCCAAAGCCGGGCGCACGGCCGGCATGGGCATGTCCGGAGACGGCGCGGGCCGGGGGGCCGGCGGGCGCATCCAGAACACCCACATGGCCACGGTGGCGAGCAGGAAGACGCCCCCTGCGGCGGCCAAGCCGATCTTGATCTGGCGGAAGGGGTCCTCGGGCTTGAGGGCCTCCCGGACGGCCGCCTCCACCTCGATGGGCGCGTAGAGCTGCCTCTTGACGAGGTCGTCCTTGACGGCCTGCAGGCCGTACTTGGGGATGTTCTTGCGCAGATAGGCGACCATCTTGCGGCGGTTCATCCTGCGCTTAGTTTAACAGCCGGAAGTGGAATATGCA
Organism: Elusimicrobiota bacterium; assembly: GCA_028717865.1. Lineage (GTDB taxonomy): Bacteria > Elusimicrobiota > Elusimicrobia > UBA1565 > UBA9628 > UBA9628. The sequence goes on from JAQUMZ010000300.1 coordinate 488, forward strand.
ATGCCGCTATGGAGGCGAAATTCAAATTTCAAGACCTGACCCTCAGAATTTGAATTTCAAGACCCTCCTGACTCGCTATAATAGACGGATGGGATACTGGCTGGCGTCATGGGCGGTCGCCGCGGCCCTGTGCCTGCCGTCCTTGGCTCGGGCGCAGGACGAGGGGGAAGGCGTCCCCGCCGAGCAGCCCTACGAGGTCCAATCCAGCAGCGGCTCCGAGGGCGCGCCCGACTCCGACGCCTCGCCCGACCAGGGCAATGCCTTCAACCCGTACAAAGGCAGCACGAGCGGCGGCCGGCCGGCCCGTGGCCATCCGGCCAACGAGGATCCGGCGGGCTCCGCGGTCCTGTACTGCGAGCAGGGCCCTGACACGCCGGCCCGCCACCGCCCGCCCTACGCCAAGCCCTTCCCCGTGGCGAGCAACCAATACCGGTATTGGTTCAACGCGGGCTTGATCGAAAAGACCCCCTGCTGCCATACCGCCGAGTTCGAGGGCCGGGACCTGGTCTGGGCCTGCCGCCGCACGATCCGCGCCCTGACCAACTCGGCCGGCTGCCGCTACGAGGCCGAGACCTCCAGCAGGACCGTCCCCTCCAACTCCGCGGGCGTCACGGGCGCCGGCGCGATCTCGAAGAAGCCGAACCTCACCCCCGAGATCCAGGAGCGCATCCGGAAGATCCAGTCCACGGTCTGCGAGGGCCTGAACAAGTTCACGGAGGCCAGCGGCGGCAACAACCTGGACAAGAACTGCGACGCGATGGTGAAGGTCTACCGGGACTACATCGACTACGTGGACGTGGCCCTCTGGTTCAAGGGGAAGTTCTGGCAGCGCTGCGTCCCCACGCCGCACGACACGGAACTGATCTGGCCGGACCTGCCCCCGCCGCCGCCCGCCAAGTAGCGAAATTCAAATTTCAAGACCTGACCCCAAAAATTCAACTTTCGAGTTCGCTGAGCTTGAGAGCCAGGGCGGCCTTGTCCAAGACGGGCGGCTGGTAGCGCGCGAACTTGTCGAGCAGGCGGGCGGGGTCGGTGTCCACGAGGACCATGGCGCGGGTCTCTCGGCACATGAAGCCCTGCTTGACGCAGTGATCCAGCAGCGCCAGCAGGGGGGCGTAGTAGCGGCCGACATCGAGTATGCCGCAGGGCTTGCGATGCAGGCCGAGCTGGGCCCAGGTGAGGGCCTCGAAGAACTCGTCGAAGGTGCCGATGCCGCCGGGCAGGGCGATGAAGCCGTCCGAGAGCCGGCTCATGAGGGCCTTCCTCTCGTGCATGGTGGCGACGACGCGGATGTCGGCGACGTCGGTGAAGGCGAGCCTCTGCTTCAGGAGATTCCTGGGGATCACGCCGGTGACCTTGCCGCCGGCCCGGAGCGCGGCCCGGGCGACCTGGCCCATGAGGCCGACCTTGCCGCCGCCGTAGACGAGGCCGATGCGGCGCTGGGCGAGGAGCCGGCCTAAAGCGGCGGCGGCCCGGGAGTAGGCGGGCTTGCTGCCCGGGCAGGAGCCGCAGAAGACGCAGACGCGCTTCATCGGCCTATTCTACGAACTTTCGGCGCGCGGGGCCTGAAATTCAAACCCTCGGGGTCAGGTCTTGAAATTTGAATTTCGGGTTCCTGGGTTCTGACCCCAGCGATTCACGCTAGTTCCGGCTGGGGCGTCCCGGCAAAGGCAGTATGAGGCTTTGGAACACCTTGAAGACGGCCTCGACGTCGGGGGCAAGCCCCGCGAAGGTCTCCTCGCGGCACTTTCCGACGACCATGCGCACGACGGCGATGCTGACCTGGATGGCGCGCTCGCTGTCAAGGACCATGGAAAGCATGACCACGCCGGGCCCGGTGAAGGCGCAGGGGCCGTACTTGTGATGCCGGCCGCTCTCCAGGGGATCGCGCTCCTGCGGCGTCAGCCTGAACATGAAGTCCTCTGGGAAACGCTTGGCGTTGCGCCTTACGGCGTGGTTGAGCTCTTCGGTCGTGACGCCATAGAGGACCGCCAGGTCGCGATCCAGCATGACCTTTCGGCCTCGGATGGAGAATACGCGGCTCTCACGGGGACCGACTCTGAGTCCTGTCATGTCTCGCACCCCCTCGCGTGGTTACGACTTAGTAGCTTGTTACTCTATTGTAACCCACATGGCCTTTCCTGTCAAGGCCCAGGCTTGACAGCGCGCCCGCCATCGGTTACTATCCGGTAACATGCCGAGTCCGAAGAAGGCCCGCACCATGTTCGCCCCGGGGAGCGGGGCGATGCTGATGACCGCCGAGGAGTCGGCGAGGTACCTTCACTATCATCCGGTCTCGATCCGGCGCCTGGTCGTCAAGGGCGGCCTGCGTCCCTCTTATCGGGTCGGGCGCGCGCTGCTCTTCCTGCGGGATGAGCTCGATCGGTTCAAGCGCACGAGCGCCGCGGCCGCCAAGAAGGGGGCGGCCCATCCTGTCGCCGCGCTCGCCGCGACGGCTTCCCTGGCGGAAGGGATGGGCGCGGTCGTGGTCGTGCGCGTCCAGGGCCGGGAGACGGTCTTCAGCCGGCCGCAAGCCTTCCGCTGGGACGACGTGCCCGCCATCCGGGCCAAGGTCCGCGCAAAGCACGGCGACGCGTCCTTCTTCATCGCCATAGCGGCGCCTGACGGCAGCGGCTTCGAACTAGCCTTCCATCCGGACGGCAGCAAGATCCCCCACCTTAAGTCGTTGATCCGCCGCCGGTAGGGCTCGTCGCGGTGGTTCCGGACCGCCTTCCCGACCGCCTCTGAAAGGCTGGTCACGGCGGCCTCCGGCTGACCTCATCAGTCTCATGCTGGCCCCTTTGTGGCCCCTTTGGCCCCTTTACGGCCCCTTCATTGCCCCTTTTGCCCATTGTTGCCCCTTGACCTGGTAGAAGGTCGCTGGGCAGGCCTGACCCCGTCTACCGGCTATTTGAGTTTGAAGCCGATGGCCGGGCGCGGCCCCTGGATGGGCGCCAAGAGCCTGTGCAGGAGCTCGAAGAGGGCTCTGAGCTCCTGGGCGTGGTCGCCGAAGGTGTCGCGGTGCTCATCGAGCCGCTTTTCAGCCGCCTCGATACGTTTGGCGAGGTCCTCGTTCTGAGCCAGGACCTGGCGCAGCCTGACGAATGCCCGCATGATGGCGATGTTGACCTGGACGGCGCGCGGACTGTGCAGCAGGCCGGAGAGCATGGCGACGCCTTGCTCGGTGAAGGCCATGGGCGGATAGCGCAACCCCATGCGGTCCGGATTGGAGGTCACAATTTGTGACCTCCATCCTTGGACGGCCCCTCCGCCGTCCACTCCACCCGCTGGGCGTCGCCCCAGAGCTGCTCGAGGCAGTAGAAGTCGCGGCGTTCCTTGGAGAAGATGTGGACGAGGACGTCCACGTAGTCCATGACCACCCAGTGGCTGTGCGGGACGCCGTCGATGCCGCGGGGGCGGACGCCGTCGTCGCGGAGCTGCTTTTCGACTTCGTCGCGGATGGCCTTGAGGTGGGGCTCGGCGAAGCCGGAGGCGATGACGAAGTAGTCGGTGACCATGGAGATCCCGCGCACGTCGAGGACCAGGATGTTTTCGGCTTTGCGGGAGTCGGCCGCCCGGGCGCAGCGGCACGCGGTTTCAAGTGAATTCATGA
>JAQUMZ010000301.1 GCA_028717865.1 Elusimicrobiota bacterium
AGCGAAACTGGGGCTACGACGGCGCCTGCCCCTTCGCCGTCCAAACCGGCTACGGCGGCGGCGCGGCCTTCAAGCGGCTGGTCGACGCCGCCCACCGGCGCGGGCTGGCCGTCATCCTGGACGTGGTCTACAACCACCTCGGACCCGAGGGCAACTACCTGGCGGACTACGGCCCTTATTTTACCGACCGCTACCGCACGTCCTGGGGCGCGGCGCTGAATTTCGACGGCCCCCGCAGCGACCACGTGCGCGCCTTCTTCATCGCCAATGCCGTTTCCTGGCTCCGGGACTATCACGTCGACGGACTGCGCCTGGACGCCCTGCACGGCATCTTCGACTTCAGCGCCGCGCCCTTCCTGGCCGAGCTGTCCGAGGCCGTCGCGCGCCTCTCGCAAAGGCTGGGCCGCAGGCTCCTGCTCATCGGCGAAAGCGACCTCAACGACGCGCGCGTGCTGCGGCCGCGCGCGCTGGGCGGCTTCGGGCTCGACGCGCAGTGGAGCGACGATTTCCATCACAGCCTGCACGTGGCCCTGACCGGAGAGCGCGGCGGCTATTACGCGGATTTTTCCGGGGTCAAGGACCTGGCGACGGCCTATAACGAGGCCTTCGTGTACTCCGGCCGGTACTCCGCCTTCCGGCAGCGCCGCCACGGCGGTTCCGCCGCGGGCTGCCCAGGCCGGGGCTTCGTGGTCTGCGCGCAGAACCACGACCAGATCGGCAACCGGATGCTTGGAGAGCGGCTCTCCGCTCTCGTGGATTTCGAGCGGCAGAAGCTGGCGGCCGGAGCGCTGCTGGCGGCCCCTTTCGTGCCCCTGCTCTTCATGGGCCAGGAATACGGGGAGACGGCTCCCTTCCTGTACTTCGTCGACCATTCCGATCCCGGCCTGGCCGCGGCGGTGCGCGAGGGCCGGCGCCGGGAGTTCGAGCGCTTCCGCTGGAAAAAGCCCCCCCCCGACCCGCAGGACCCCGGAACCTTCGCCCGCTCCAAGCTGAACTGGGACCTGCGCCGCGCCGGCCGGCACGCCGTCCTGCTCGACTTCCACCGGACCCTGCTGCGCCTGCGCCGCCGAACCCCGAGCTGGTCCCGGCTCGACCGGGAAGGCACGCGCGCCGAGGCCGACGCGGCGCGCCGGCTGCTGCGCCTGGAGCGCCGCGGCCCCGGCGGCGGCATTGTCGCCGTCATGAATTTCTCGGGCGGCAACCGGGAGACCGGACGCCTGCCGCCGGGGCGCTGGCGCAAGCTCCTGGATTCCGCCGACGCGCGCTGGGCCGGACCCGGCGCCGCCGGCCCCGAGGCGCCGAAGCGCCGCGCCCGCCTGCGGCCCTTCAGCATAGCCGTCTATGCCCGGGACTCCTGAGAACGCCGCGGACCGGGCCGCGCGGATCGCGCGCAAGCTCGCGCGCGAACCGCGCGTACCGACCTCCACCTACCGCCTGCAGCTAAACCGCCGCATGACCTTCGCCCGCGCCGCGGAACTGGCCGGCTATCTCGCGCGGCTGGGGGTCGACGCGCTCTATTGCTCCCCCTATCTGGCCGCGGCCCCGGGCAGCAGCCACGGCTACGACGTGGTCGACCCCACGCGCCTCAACGCCGAGCTCGGCTCCACGGCCGACTTCGAACGCCTCTGCGCCGAACTCGAGCGCCACGGTCTGGGCCAGATCGCAGACGTCGTCCCCAACCACATGGGCATCTCCGGCGACGCCAATCCCTGGTGGACCGACGTGCTCGAGAACGGCCCCAGCTCGCCCTACGCCCGGTTCTTCGACGTGGATTGGAGCCCGGTCAAGGCCGAGCTAAAGAACCGCGTCCTGCTGCCGGTGCTGGGGGAGCTTTACGGCAGGGTCCTGGAGGCGGGCGAACTCTCCCTGGGCTACGAGGCGGGCGCCTTCCAGGTCCACTACCTGGACCAACGCTTCCCCGTCGACCCCAAGACTTATCCGCTGCTGCTGGAGCCCGCCTTGGACAGACTGGAGGCGGAGGTTGGCCCGGAGAATCCGCTGCTGGCGGAACTGCTCAGCGTGCTCACGGCCCTGCGCAACCTGCCCGCGGCCGAGGAGACGGAACCCGGCCGCGTGGCCGAGCGGCGGCGCGAAAAGGAATTGGCCAAGCGCCGCCTGCGGGCCTTGTCCGACAGCTCGCCGCAGTTGCGCGAGTGGCTGGGCCAGGTCGTCAAGCGGATCAACGGCGCGCCGGGCCAGCCCGACAGCTTCGCGGCCCTGCACCGGCTCTTGGAGGCGCAGCGCTACCGCTTGGCGTACTGGAGGACCTCCGACGACGAGGTCAATTACCGCCGCTTCTTCGACATCAACGCCCTGGCCGCCATCCGCGTCGAGGACGACGAGGTCTTCGCCCTGCACCACGGCCTGCTGCTGCGGCTGGTGCGCGAGGGCCGCATCCAGGGCCTGCGCATAGACCATCCGGACGGACTTTACGATCCCGCCGGCTATTTCCGGCGACTGCAGGAGCGCTGCCTGCAGGCCCTGGTCGCCCGCGCCCTGGACTCCTCCGGGCCCGATCTGACGCAGACCGCGGCCGCGGCCGCCCACGAGGCCATGGCGCTCGCGGCCCCCGGCCGGCCGCCTTTCTACGTGGTCGCGGAGAAGATTCTGGATCGCCAGGAGGAACTGCCCGAAACCTGGAGCATCTTCGGGACGGTCGGCTACGAATATCTCAACGCGCTCAACGGACTGTTCGTGGAACGCATCAAGGAGACCGAGTTCGACAAGGGCTACCGGGACTACATCGGCCACGCCATAGACTACGACCGGCTGGTCTACGACAAGAAAAAGTTCTTCTGCCTCGTCAACATGGCCAGTGAAACCTCCACCCTGGGCCATCGGCTGGACCAGATATCCGAGCTCGAGTGGAATTATCGCGACCTGACGCGCAACCACCTGACTTTGGCCATACGCGAGGTCCTGGCCTGCTTTCCCGTCTACCGGACCTACATCCCCGCCGGCGCCGGTCCGGTCTGCGAGCGCGACCAGCGCTACATCCGCACGGCCATCGGCAAGGCCCGGGACCGGCTGCCCGCCCTGCACCCCGGAGCCTTCGACTTCCTGGAACGGGTGCTGCTCGCGCGTCCAGAAAGCGGACCCGCGGCCCCCCTCTACCGGGACTTCGCCCTGCGCTTCCAGCAGCTATCGGGCCCCATCATGGCCAAAGGCGTGGAGGACACCGCCTTCTACGTCTTCAACCGCCTGCTTTCCCTCAACGAGGTGGGCGGCGACCCCACGCGCTTCGGCTGGGATCGCTCCGAGTTCCACGAATACCTGCGCGGCCGCAGGAACGATTGGCCCGCCGCCATGCTGGCCACCTCCACGCACGACACCAAGCGCAGCGAGGACATGCGCCTGCGCCTCGACGTGCTCAGCGAGATCCCCCGGGAATGGCAGGCCCGCCTGGCCGAATGGAGCGGGCTCAACGCCCAGCATAAGACGCCCATCGCCAAGACGCTCGAACCGAGGGCCAACACCGAGTATTTCATCTACCAGACCCTGCTGGGCGTCTGGCCGAACGAGACCCTCGATCGGGCGGGCCGCGCGGCGCTGCTGGAAAGGGTCTGGCAAACGGTGCTCAAATCCAGCCGCGAGGCCAAGATCTACACGGATTGGGCGCACCCGGACGCGGATTACGAGGAGGCCTTGCGCAAGTTCGTGACGGGCATCGCGTCCGACGACAAGTTCCTGAAGGCCTTCCTGCCCTTCCAAGAGAAGCTCGCCTTCTACGGCATGCTGAACTCGCTGTCGGCCTTGACCCTCAAGCTGGCCGCGCCGGGGGTGCCCGACACCTACCAAGGCAACGAGCTCTGGGACTACAGCCTGGTGGACCCCGACAACCGGCGGGACGTGGATTTCGAGCTGCGGACCCGGCACCTGCAGTCCCTGATCGCGCGGGAGGGCGGCTGCGGCCCGACCCCGGAGCTGGCCCGCGCCTTATGCGAGTCCTGGCGCGACGGCCGCTTGAAGATGCATGTCCTGCGCCAGGGCCTGCTCCTGCGCCGGCGCCGCGGCGAGCTCTTCCTGCAGGGAGAATACCTGCCCTTAGAGGCGCAAGGACTGCGCCAGCG
>JAQUMZ010000302.1 GCA_028717865.1 Elusimicrobiota bacterium
TTCATGCGGCCGGCGAGCTCGCAGTCCAGGGCGTGGATGTTGACCTCCAGGTTCATGCGCAGGGTCCGGTGGTCCATGTTGTAGGAGCCGACGGCGCACCAGACTCCGTCGATGGCCGCCATTTTCGCGTGCAGGATGGAATCGTCCCACTCGAACAGGCGCACCCCGGCCTTAAGCAGGTCCGCGAACGTGGCGCGGCCGGCGTTCCAGACCGAGGGGATGTCGGAGCGGCCCGGGACCAGCAGACGCACCGCGGCGCCGCGCCGGGCGGCCGCGGCCAGGGCCTTGCGGATGGCGCGGTCGGGCAGGAAGTAGGCGTTGGCGATGAGCACCTCGCGGCGCGCGGTGCGCAGGGCGTTGAGGTAGGCGCGCCGGATGCGGTGGCGGTGGAGGAACTCCTGGTTGGCCGCCACCCAGACCAGCGAGTTGTCCTGCGCGACGTCCGGCATCGGCCCCAGGGGGAACGAGCGCTTCAGTTCGCGGAACCACACGCCCCGGAAAAGGCGGTCGAGCTCGTAGGCCGCCGGACCCTCTATCCGCAGATGGGCGTCGTTCCAATCCCGCCCGCCGCGGGCGCGGCCGGCGTGCTCGTGGCAGATGTTGACGCCCCCGGTGAAGGCCAGGCGGCTGTCCACGACGAGGAGCTTGCGGTGGTCGCGGCGGGTCCAGCCCCAGCGGGGGCGCCAGGGCGCCACCGGGTGGTACTCGAGCAGGCGCACGCCGGCGTTGCGCAGCCGGGTGAGGAAGGCGGCGTCGAGGTCTAGGCAGCCGAAGGAGTCGTAAATGAGCCGGACGCTGATTCCCTGCCGGGCCTTGGCGATCAGGCGTTCGGCGAAGGCCTCGCCGGTGGCGTCGGCGCGCAGGATGTAGGTCTCCAGGTGCACGCTGGAGCGTGCGGACGCTATGGCGTCCAGCATGGCCTGGAACGCATCGTCTCCGGTCTCCAGCAGGCGCAGGCGGTTGCCGGGAAGGAACTTGTCCAGGTTCTGGGTGAAATCCCCGGAGCCGGGGGGGCGGCGGTGAAGGTAGCGGCGCAGGACGTGCTGCCACTGCATCGGGCCAGTATATCAAAGACTACGGCGTGATATTCCAGAGACGAGCAAATGCTAAAATAACAGCCAAGGACTATGAGCGGCCCAGCGCATTTCAAGAAGCTCCTCGAACTGCTGGAGCTCGAGCGGGTGGCGGAGAAGGAAGAAAACCTGCGCGAGCTGCGGCGTTTCCCGCTGGCCACGCGCGAGGCCCTGGGCAAGACGGTCACCGGGCTGACCATAGACGATATCTCCACGGGCCTGGGCGGCCTGCCCATGGTCAGGCTGGCGCGGTCCGCCAAGGGCGAGGAGCTGGCTCCGTTTCACGCCATCGGAGCCGGGGACAACGCCCTGCTGACCTTCCCGTCCGGCAGCCAGCCCGCCTCGTGCGAGGGCACCCTCTACAAGGTGGGCGAGTACGACGCGGTCATCGCGCTGCCCGGCCCCGAGCCGGGCGTGCTGGCGCGCGGCTGCTGCCAGCTCGACTTGCTGGGCTCCGACGCCACCTATCGCCGCATGAAGAAGGCCCTGGCCACGGTCGAGGGGGCGCGCAAGAACCGCACCGCGGTCCTGCGCGAGGTTTTCCTGGGCGAGACCGCCGCCGAGCGCCGCCGCGCCCGCAAGATCTCGTTTTTCAACGAGGCGCTCAACGAGTTCCAGCGGCAGGCCGTGGCGCGCGCGCTGGCCGCGGCCGACGCGGCGCTGATCCACGGCCCTCCCGGCACCGGCAAGACCACCGTGCTCGTCGAGATCATCCGGCAGGCGGTCGCCGCGGGTCAGCGCGTGCTGGCCACGGCGCCGTCCAACATCGCGGTCGACAACATGCTCGAGAAGCTCCAGAATTGCGGCCTGCGCCTGGTGCGCATGGGCCATCCGGCGCGCACCCTGGAGTCGCTCGTGCACAGCAACCTCTCCTCCCTGGCCGAGGCGGATCCCGCCTACGCGGAGGTCCGCGAGCTCGACGCCTGGCGCGAGCGCCTGGTCAAGCGCCGCTCGCGCTTCGGCCGGGGCCAGCTGGGCTACGATGAGCGCCAGGAGCGCGACCGCGAGATCGCCCGGCTTTGGCGCCAGGCCCGCGACCTGGAAAACGACATATCCCGGCGGATCGTCGCCGGCGCGCAGGTGGTGCTTTCCACGCACGGGGGGATTTCGCGCGGCCTGGTCAGGGCCGGCTTCGACCTGGTCGTGCTCGACGAGGCCTCGCAGGCCACCGAGCCCCTGTCCTGGATACCCCTGACCATGGGCGAGCGCGCGGTCTTCGCGGGGGATTCCATGCAGCTGCCGCCCACGATCTATTCCCGGGAGGCCGCGCGGGGGGGGCTGGCGACCACGCTCTTCGACCGCCTCAAGGACATCCTGCCCGAGAACCTGCAGGCCCTGTTGCGCGTGCAGTACCGCATGCACGAGGACATCATGCGCTTCTCCTCGGACCAGTTCTACGAGGGCCGGCTCATCGCCGACGAGTCGGTGCGCCTGCATCTGGCCGCCGAGCTGCCCGACGTGGAGACGACCGACCTGACCTCGGTCCCGCTGGTCTACGTGGACACGGCCGGGGCGGGCTTCGCGGAGGGCTGGAACGAACTCCTGGAGAGCCGCGACAACGAGGGCGAGGCGCGCCTGGCCTGCCGCCTGATGGAGAGGGTCCTGGCCTCCGGACTCGATCCGCGGCGGCTGGCCATCGTGACTCCCTACGTGGCGCAGGTCAAGCGGCTCAAGGCCATGGCCAAGATCCCGGGGCTGGAGATCGGTTCGGTCGACGGCTTCCAGGGACGGGAGAAAGAGGTCGTCATCGTCTCCCTCGTGCGCTCCAACGACGGGGGGGAGGTGGGATTCCTCTCCGACGTCCGGCGCATGAACGTGGCCATGACCCGGGCCCGCCGCCTGCTCATCGTCCTGGGCGACTCGGCCACCATCGCCCGGCATCCTTTCTACTCAAAGTTCGTGGACTACGCCGACGCCCGCGGCGCGCACCGCTCTTCCTACGAGTGGCCGGAATAGCCGGTCCCCTTGACGCCGGCGCGAATCGGGGCTAAACTTCATCCTGTCCCGATGCCTCGTGCCGTGCGCGGAGGTATACCCTCATGAAAAAGCCTTTTATTCCGGCCATCTTCGCCGCTGGAGCCGTCCTTGCGGTGTCAGCCCTCTTCTTTCATGGGTCCGGTCCCGCCGGCTTGTCCGCCCTGGAGAAGCTGTCCCTGAGAGACGCCCCGAGTCCCGATCCAGGTGCGATCTGCGATGACGATAGCACGGCAAAGAAGCTGCTGCAGGACCTTCAGACCGTGGCTGGGAATGAAAAATATTTTCAGGCGGCCGGCCCGGAGAAACTTAGGGCTCTTGAGAGCGATGCCGGGAGCAAGATGAAGCTGGCGGCGGATTGCCTGGGGACTTTTGACCGTTATCCGCGAGGGGAAGAGGTCGCTTCCCGGCATGAGAGCGAGAGGGGTTCATTGTGGCGCGATATCCGCAACCAGGCGGATTTCATCCGGACCGCCGTGCGGCTGCGCCGGGATGGGAATATTTCCGTATGGGGGGAGGAAAAGCAGTTTGTCGAGGCTTGGACGCTCTTGAGTCTCGGCCGGAATGAAGAGAACCCTCAACAGCGACTGAAATTGGCCTCGGACGCCGTTTCCCGGCTTGAGCGCCTCAGCGACTCCTATTTGGCCTACAAGAAAAGGACCGGCTTCAATTTGCCGCTCACCGCCGACGACGCGCTTAAGCTGAGCGCGCAGCCGAGCGAGGAAGGCGCGGTGATTGCCGCCCGGCGGGAGATATCCGGAGAGAAAAAAGCCGCCGCCAGCGAGGTCTCGCGCGCGGCCGTTCATGCGCGGGCGCAGGCGTTCAAGGTGAGGGTGGAGGGGGTGCTGGGATCGGAGGAAGTCGCGGCTGATTTCCAGGCCGTGCTGTCTGACCAGAAACTCGGCAGATCCGCGCTCTCCGGCCAGGAAAAGGAGGTGGTGAAAAAGATCGGCGATCCGTTCGCCAAATAAGGCCGGCGCCGGCAATAGAACCAGTTAATCCCGTCCCGCCAGCG
>JAQUMZ010000303.1 GCA_028717865.1 Elusimicrobiota bacterium
GAATTTTCCGCGGGCGGGCTGGTGGAGCGCGCGGGCCGGGTCCTGCTGGTCAAGGTGCGCAACCTTTCCGGAAAGATAGTCTGGACTTTCCCCAAGGGCCACCTGGAGCCCGGCGAGACCGCGGAGCGCGCGGCCTTGCGCGAGGTCGCGGAGGAGACCGGCTGGACCTGCCGGATACGGGGACGCCTGCCCGCGGCGCATTACACGTTCCGGCGCGGCGGCCGATTGGTCTCCAAGCAGGTGCGGTGGTTTTCCATGGAGCCGGTCGCTAAGTCCGGTTCGCGCGATCCCGAGGAGATATTGGCCGTGCGCTGGGCCCCGGTGGACTCGGCGGCGAGGCTAATCACCTATCCCAGCGACCAAAAGCTTTTGGAGGTTTATCGGGCGCGGGGAGGCGGGGCGTGAGCGCTTTCGTTTCGTTGTCGTTAAACCCCCTCGCGATCCCGTCGTCCGGGATCGCGAGGCCGGCGCGACCCTTCCTCTGTCGCGCCGATAGTATTAAGTTCGGTGGAACTGGGCGAGATACTGCCCGAATCTTTGGATCTGCATACCGCCCTGCGCGCGCACGAGGAACAGGGCGCGCGCGGGTTCGCGCGCCGGACGACCGCGCGCGAACCTTGGTACGGCAGGAGCCCGCGAAAGGCGGTGTGTGTCCACATAGTGTGTCCGGACACACCATGTGGACGCGCGGAGGTGGCTCGTGAGCGCCATCGAGCTGGTGGCGGGCCTGGAGGTGCACGCGCAGCTGTCCACGCGCACGAAGCTTTTTTGCCCATGCGCCACGGACGGCTTCGGGGCGCCGCCCAACTCGCGCATCTGCCCGATCTGCACGGGACAGCCCGGCGTTCTGCCCGCCTTGAACCGGGCCGCCGTCCGGGCGGCCTTCCGGGCGGCCCTGGCCTTGGGCTGCAAGGTCGAGCCGGTATCGATCTTCGCGCGGAAAAACTACTTTTATCCGGACCTGCCCAAGGCTTACCAGATATCGCAATATGAACGGCCCTTTTCGAGCGGGGGCCGGCTGGACCTGGAGCTCGAGGCGGGAGGCGCGCGGCCGGTCCGCATCCGGCGCATACATCTGGAGGAGGACGCGGGCAAGCTGCTGCACGCCGCGGGCTCGCGCCAGCTGGATCATTCCCTGATCGATTTCAACCGCGCCGGCATCCCCTTGGTCGAGATCGTAACCGAGGCCGATCTGCGCTCCGCGGAGGAGGCCGCCGCCTTCGTGGCCGCGCTGCGGGAGATGCTGCAGTACGCCGGGGTCTCGCGCTGCGACATGGAGAAAGGCGAGCTGCGCTGCGACGCCAACGTTTCGGTGCGTCCCGCCGGCAGCTCCGTCCTTAATGCCCGGGCCGAAATCAAGAATCTCAATTCCCTGCGCGCGATACGCGACGCCCTGAACCACGAATTCTCCCGCCAGAGCCGCCTGCTGGCCGAAGGCGGGCGGGTCGTCCAGGAGACCCGGCTCTGGAACGCGGAAGCCGGCCGGACCGAATCCATGCGCGCCAAGGAAGAGGCGCACGATTACCGCTATTTCCCCGACCCCGACCTGCGGCCGCTGGAGGCGCCGGCGGAGCTTCTGGCCCGCATCCAAGCCGAGTTGCCCGAGCCGCCCGCCGCGCGGCGGGTCCGTTTCTCGCGCGATTACGGTTTGCCGCCGCGCGACGCGCGCCTGCTGACGGCGCGCAAGGAGCTGGCGGATTACTTCGAGGCGGCGGCGCGCGGGCGCTCGTCCGAGGCGGCGAAAGCGGCCGCCAACCTCGTGGCCACCGAGCTGCTCGCGCGGCTCAACGCGCAGGACGCGCCGCTGAGCGCGGCGCGCATCGCGCCGGCCGAACTGGGCGAGCTGGCGGGCATGGTCTGCGGCGGGATCCTTTCCAGCAAGGGCGCCAAGGCGGCGTTTTCCGCCCTATGGGACCGCGGCGGCCGGGCTTCCGATGCGGTGCGGGAGCTCGACCTGGCGCAAGTCTCCGACGAGGCGCAAGTCGCGGCCTGGGTGCGCCAGGCTTTGGCGGACAACGCCCGGGCCGCGGCCGATCTGGCGGCGGGCCATGAGCGCGCCTTGGGGGCGCTGGTGGGGGCGGTAATGAAGCTCTCCGCGGGCAAGGCCAATCCAGTCGTGGCTACGCGCCTCATCAAGGAGTCGTTCAAGGCGTAGGCGCCGGAGATGAAAGCCGGGGGCGTCCCTTTGGAGACGCCCCCGGCTTTTATATTGTGCGCCCGAATCGTCTTACGGCGAAGAGGGGCTGACGACCGTGGTGGTTTCCTGCGCCGGGTTGGGCGGCGGCGGGGCCTCGAGCGTGGTTTCGGTCGTTTCCGTAGTCGGGACGGTATCCGCCGGCGGCGGAGCCGTGGTCGTCGTCGGGGACGGCTCGGCCGGCGCCGCCGGGTTCGGCGGCGGAGCTATCGTCACCGTGGGTTCCACCGGAGCGGATACCGAGGCGGGAACCGGAGCGGGCGCCGAGGCGCCCGTGACCGCGTCGGCTTCGACGCGCTTCCCTTGGCCCACGGACGTGGTGTTGCCGAAGTTGTCTTGGACCGCGAGCTCGCCCTCGAACACGTCGACGGTGACGCTGGTCGGGCTGAGCACGTTAACGGCGAAAACGGTGCCGCGCACCGAGGCGACCGAGACCGGGTTGCGGGCCTGAAAGGTCCGTTTGAGCCCCTTCTTGACCCAGGCTTCCAGCTTGCCCAAACCGATGAAAACCGCGATTTTGGATGGCACCACTTCCTCCAGCTTAAAAGTGGCCTTGGGTCCGATGCGGACCTTGGATTGATCCGTGAAGGCCACGGTACACGAGGCGCCGGCTTCGGTCTTGATCTTGCTTCCGGGCAAGAGCGTCTGGCCGACCTTGGCCATAGTCCACATATCCGAGTTCGGGGCCTGAACCTGGACGGAGCCGGATATCAATCCGACATATGCGTAAAGAGCCGATTCGTTGGCGGCACCTGCGGTCAGCGGCAGAGCCGCTGCTAACAACATGCTGTAGAACAACAGTCTCATTCGTGTTCTCCTCGCGCGTTTGATGATATGTATAGTGTAGCGGTAATCAGCCTGCCGCACAATCCCCAAAAGGCCGGGATTTGAATTGGCTCAGAAGCCGGCTCAGCTCATCGAGATCCACGGGCTTCGCCAGAAAACCGGCCGCGCCGTTCTTGGCGAGTTCGTCTTTGACGCGGGATTGGGAATTCCCGGATACGATGAGCACTTTAGCCTGGGGGTCCTGGCGGATCAACTCCTTGAGAATGACGCGGCCGTCCTCGTTGACCAGCGACAGATCGAGAGTGACGACATCCGGTTTGTGGGCGCGGTAGGCCTCCAAGGCCTGCGCCTGGTTCTCGGCTTCGGCGACCGCCTGGTGTCCGGCCGTTTCCACCATCTCCTTGATCAATATGCGCGAGATCGGGCTGTCGTCTATAATCAATATTCGGAGGGCCATGGCTGGATTATAACAAAGCGGCGCCTATTCGTCAGGTCCTGCCTTGCAGCCTCCGGATCAGCGCGGTCGTGGAATAGCCGGTTTTGAGAGTCAGGCGCGCCACGCGTTTGGCGTGCGCGGCGCCCGCGATCTGATCCCGCCGATAATCCGCGCCCTTGACCAGGATGTCGGGCTTCAGGCGCGCCAGCAGGCGCTCGGGCGTGTCCTCGGGAAACGGCACCACCGCGTCGACGCACCATAACGCGGCGACCAGGGCGGCTCGGTCCGCGAGCCGGTTGACCGGACGCCCCCGGCCCTTGCCCAAACGGCGCGCCGAGGCGTCGGAGTTGATCCCCACGATAAGGATGTCGCCCAGGCTCCGGGCGCGTTCCAGCAGTTGGAGGTGCCCGCCGTGCAGGATGTCGAAGACCCCGTTGGTGAAGACCACGGTCTTGCCTTCCCAGCCCCAGAGCTGGCGCAGGGTCGACAGGCGGCGCAGCGACTTGATTTTGTCCCGGGCCCTCATGCTAGCGCGCCCGCGGGCTCTGCCCGAACATCCCGCCCTCGATCGCGGCGCACCAGGCGTGGATGACGGCCTGATGGGCCTCCTGGATGCGCGCGACGCTGTCCGAGGG
>JAQUMZ010000304.1 GCA_028717865.1 Elusimicrobiota bacterium
TGGTCGCCCTACGCTTCCCGCGCGAACCGGCTTTGCACCTGCCTGTCTACCTGACCGTCAGGCAGAAGCGCTGGCTCAACCCTCTGGCCGAGGCCGCGCTCGCCGGGTTCCGCTGCTGACGGCCGCCAAACGACACAAGGACTTAGACCACCCCGGCGACGTGCTGGTGATCCTGGGCGGACGACCGCGAAGGGGCGGAGAAACTCCGCCGCGCGGGGGCGCATGAGGCGGTGATTCCCAGCGTTTTGACCGGGGCGCACCTGCTGCAGCTGCTTCGGAGCGGCCCGGCGGCTTGAGGGCGCCTACTGTTGAATGGCCGTAAAGGTCGCCACCACGCGACGGTTCTTGGCTCGGCCCTCGGCCGTGCCGTTATCTGAGATCGGCCTGTCGGGTCCGTAACCTTTGGCCGTCAGGCGGGACGCATCGACCTGAAAACGGTCGACGAGCGCTTGACGCACGGCATCGGCGCGGCGTTGCGAGAGTTGTCGATTGAAGTCCGCCTTGCCGACATTGTCGGTATGGCCCTCGATCTCCGCCTGCGTCGTTGGGTACTTCTTCATGAAGTCCGCCACCTTGGCAAGCTCGCCGTTGTACTCGGGTTTGACCACATCCTTGGCCGTATCGAAGTAAACGTCCAATGCGATCTGGACGGTCTGCGGCGCCTTGAGGCGGATCTGCGCGGTGGCCTTCTTCGAGGGATCCGCGTTGCTGGCGGCCGTGACGGTGACGGTCTGGGCTATGGCGATGGGAGCCGGCGCGGTATAGACGCCGGCCTGGGATATCTCGCCGACCTTGGGATCGAGCGACCACGTCACGCTTTGATCGGAAGCGCCTGTGACCGCGGCATCGAAGCGCTGGGAGCCGCCCGATGCCAACTCGACCGATTGCGGATTCAGCGTCAGGCTGACGACGGGGGCGGGAGCGGGCTTGGGTTTCTCCACCGGCCGCGCGGCCGCGACAGGCGCCGCCTTTGCGCCACCGAACCACCAGCCTGCGGTCAGGCCCGGGCGCAAAACGTGCGTGTCACGTGTTTCGGGACTCTGCTTGAGCGAGGCGAACCAGTCCAGAGCGGCACCGACGCTGAAGCGCGGCGTCAGGAACTTGTCGATACCCAGCCCCAGGCCGAAGCCGAAAACCGTATGCTGGGCCGGGACCGTGACATGCTGGAACCAAGGGCCGACGCCCGCGCGCAGGGTGGGATTCCAAGGGCATTTTTCGCTCAGAAGGTAGCCCGCGCCGAACATCAGCGGCTGGATGCGGGCGTGGCCGCGGCTAAGGTCGAAATTGTCATAAGACACTCGCGCGGTCCAGCGGGAGTTGAGCCCGTAGGCCAGCCAGCCCCCCAGGCCGAGGCCCGTGTCATTGGCGTTCGTCACGGCTTTCGCCCCGATCGGGACCGCGGCCCCGATATCGCCTCCGACGCCGAGCCGGCCGGACAAGTCTTCGGACCACGCGCCGAGAGGGAGGAACATCACGGCAGCGAGCAGTTTCTTCATAGCAGACTCCTTTATGCGGACAGCGGCTGCGTGCAGTGGCCGCAGCGCTTGGCATTGATCGGTATGTTCATGAGGCACTCGGGGCATTGTTTTTCCGTGGGAACCGCCGCGGCGGCCGGCTGGGAGCGTTTGAGGGAATTGATTCCCTTGATCAGCATGAAGACGGCGAAGGCGACGATAGCGAAATCAATCACCGTCGTGATGAAGGAGCCGTAGTTGATCGTCACGCCCTTGTCGAGCCCGGGAATCGTCTTGATCACGAACTTTTGGTCGTTGAAGTTGACCCCACCCGTTAGCAGGCCGAGCGGCGGCATCATGATGTCATTGAGCAAGGATGAGACGATCTTCCCGAAGGCTCCGCCGATGATGACGCCCACAGCCATATCGATGACATTGCCCTTGGCCGCGAACTCCTTGAACTCGTCGATGATTTTCATGGTCTCCCCCCGTTCGCCTGCTTCTGATTAGAGTTTGAGAAAAAGATACGCCTCAGGAACTCGCCAGCAGCGTCGCCGCAGGCAAAAGACGCCCCGCGAGGACAAAAATGGAAAATCTCATTTCCGCAATTATGCACTTTCCAGACCCCTGACTCCAAGCCCTTTCTACGGGGCGGGGCGCGACGGATTCCGGCCGAACGCCACGGTGACTCCGACCGTCAATGCTTCGTTGGAGATGTCCCATGAGACGCGTTCCGAGGTCGATCCGGACAAGGCGACCTCCTTGGAATGCACCCATTGGCGGTTCCATTGCAGGAAGCCCCCGAGCTGCAAGCGCCTGCCCACGGGATGCGAGTACTGGGCCCGGAGCTCGATCTGGGCTCCGTTCTTCAGGGGAAAATCGCCATTTTCCGTAAACCCAAAATTATCCCAGAACCGGTACTTCATGCTGCCGTACGTGAGGGGTGAACCCATGCCTCGTGCCGAGATGACGCCGCCTGCCGCGGGCTGGTTGACCTGGAGCCCCAGGAGGGGGGCGTATGTATCCAAGGTGTAGACATCATCCGTGTCGTCGGAATAGTGCAGCTTGGCTTTCTTCCTGTCCCAGCGGAACCCGGCCAGAACGTCGAACCGGTCCTCCAGCGCGCGATACCGGTACAGCCCGTCCACGGTTGCCCATTGCTGCGAGATGGCATCGAAGGTGAACGTGGGCGCTGTTGGATCGGGAGTCCAGACGCCCGCGGCGCGAGCCGGCAGGAGCCAGCCTCCGGCGAGCAGCCGCCCGGGAAGTCCCACCTTGACCGGGATTATTCCAAGCGCAGTTCGTCGCTCACCCCGATCCCCTCAAGGAAGGTCGGGTCATGGGAGATGACGAGCATCGCGCCCTCGAAACGGGAAAGCGCCGTTTCCAGGAACTCCAGGTTGACGAGGTCAAGATTATTCGTCGGCTCATCGAGCATCAGGAGCTGAGGGGCCGGGTCCGCGATGAGAATTTTGGCCAAAGAGGCCCGCAGCCGCTCCCCCCCGCTCAAAGTCGCCACCGGTTGAAACGCCGCGTCTTTCTGGAAGAGAAACTGCGCCAGTAGATTGCGGACCTCGGCCTCGCTTTTTCGCGAGCCGGCCCGCACATTGTCGAACACGCTGCGTTCATCGTCGAGCAGTCTTGAGTGCTGGTCCACGAATCCGCAAGCCACGCCTCCCAGCTTCAGGCTTCCGGAGCTCCGGCCATCCAGTTTCTGGACCCCGGTCAAAAGATTGAGCAAAGTGGTTTTGCCCGCGCCGTTGCGCCCGGAGATGCTGAGCCGCGCCGGCCCCTGCATGCGGAAAGTCACGTCACGCCGCCAGAGGTCCCGGTCCATGCCGGCATACCGGAAATTAAGGTCCTGCGCGTCGAACACCAGCTTGGAAGCCGGGATGGCCGTCTCCGGGAAATCCGCGTAAATGACCGGATCGACCTTCTGGCGCTCAAAAGCTCGTCGCGCGGAGTCGACTTTGTCCTTCAAGTCAGCGTCCGCGGCGGAGCGGATTTTCCCCATAGTCTTCTGCGCGCGCCGCTTTCTGGCCCCGAGCAGGATTTGCGGCAGCCCGGCCTTCGAGCCGGAGTTCCGCGCATGCCTCATCCTCTTCTCCTGGGCGCGAAGCTTCTCGGCCTTGGCACGCGACGCCTGATCCCGTTCGCGTGAAGCCTGCTCCAGGTCCCGGGCCAGCCGAGCCCGCTCGCGGCCGCGCTCGAGCTCATAGGCTGACCAGTTCCCCCCGAAGGTCGCCAGCCCCTGATTGGACAGCTCCAGAATCACATCCACCGCGCCCAGCAGCTCTCGATCGTGCGAAATGACGAGCAAGCCCCGCCGCGTCGATCGGGCGAATTCCAGCACGCATTCTCGCGCCTGCCTGTCGAGATTGTTCGTCGGCTCGTCCAAAACGATGAACCCCGCCCCCGACGCCAGCCGTTTGAGCAGGCGGACCCGGGTCCACTCGCCGCCGCTTAAGGAGACGCAGGCGGCTCCCTGGTCGATATCCCCAAGCAAGGCCGTGGCCGTCCCCGCATCGGACGCGGCGACGTTCGCCCAAAGGCCGGAAAGATACTCTCCGACCGACGCGCCGAAAGGCGC
>JAQUMZ010000305.1 GCA_028717865.1 Elusimicrobiota bacterium
AGGAATAGGGCGCGCGCGGGTTCGCGCGCCGCACGACCGCGCGCGAACCTTGGTACGGCGGGGGGGGCCGCGATGGGAGGCTTTGTCGCGGCCGCAGCCGTAAAACCCCTCGCGATCCGCCAGAATCGCGAGGCCGACCCGACTATTCCTTGGTCGGGCCGATAGTATTGAGTTCGACGGAACTGGGCGAGATATCGCCCAACTCTTCGGTCCCGCATCCCGCCCGGCGCGCGAACCTCGAACCTCACCGGAATGCGTGAAAGCGGGGCGTCATTTAAGCTAGAATCACCGCGGGATGCCCCCCGAGACCGACAATCTCCGCCTCGAGGAACTTTACGAGGCCGATCAGAAGGACCGCGCGGCCGTCTTCGCCAGCGCCGCCGCCCTCCAGGAGCTCAAGCACCGAGACGGCATGCGCAAAACCCTCGTCCTGGAGATGATCTCCCAGGACGGAATCAACACGCCCAACGACCTCTATCGGGCCGCCGTCATACTCTTGCACGCGAGCGAACCCAAGGACTTCCTGGCCGCCCACCGGCTGGCGGCGACCGCCGCGATCGGCGGACACCGCCCGGCGCGCTGGCTGGCGGCCGCCTCGCTCGACCGTTTCCTCATGAGCGTAGGCATGCCGCAGGTCTACGGGACGCAGTTCGAGCACAACGTCGAGGACAACAAGTATCAGTTGCGCCTGCCCATCGACGACTCCAGCCTCCTGCACTGGGAAAAGAAGTTCTACGCCGTCCCGCCCGTGGCGGAGCGGCTCAAGCAGCTCAACGGCAGGATACATTGAACCGGCCGGCCGCTGCCTACGACTTCGTCGTACGCGGCGCCACGGTGCTGACCTCGGCGGATAGTTTCGTCGGCGACATAGCCGTGGCCGACGGCCGCGTGGCGGCTTTGGGCGCGGTGGAGGCCGGGACGGCCGAGATAGTCGACGCCCGCGGGCTGGTGGCCGTCCCGGGCGGGGTGGACGCCCACACCCATTTCGACATGCCCTTCGCCGGCGGGACCACCGCCGACGATTTCGAGACCGGGACCCGGGCCGCGCTCTTCGGCGGCACCACCACGATCATCGACTTCGCGACCCAGCGCCGGGGCGCAAGTCTGCTGAGCGCGCTGGAGGCCTGGCACGCCAAGGCCGACGGCCGCTGTCTGGCCGACTACGCCTTCCACATGGCGATCACGGACTTCTCCGCGCGCGCCTCGGCGGAAGTCGAGCGCCTGGCGCGCGAGGGCGTCACCAGCCTCAAGCTCTACCTGGCCTACCCCGGCACCCTGATGTCCGAGGACGACGCCGTCCTGCGCGCCCTGCGCCGCTCCAACGAGGTCGGAGCCCTGGTGAGCCTGCACTGCGAGAACGGCCGGGCGATCGCCGAACTGGTCCGCCGGGCCCTGCGGGAGGGCCGCCGCGGCTGCGCGAACCACCCCTTGACCCGCCCGCCCGAACTCGAGGCCGAGGCCGTGCGGCGGGCCGCCGCCCTGGCCCGGGCCGCGCGCGCCCCGGTCTACCTCGTCCACCTCTCGGCCGCCGAGTCGCTCGAAACGGTGCGCCGCTGCCGCCAAGGCGGGGCCTTCGTGCTCGCCGAGACCTGCCCGCAATATCTTTACCTGTCGGCGCGCGAGTACGAAAGGCCGGGCCTGGCCGCGGCGCCCTTCGTGGTCTGCCCGCCCCTGCGTTCGCGCGAGGACGCGCAGGCCCTCTGGGCGGGCCTGGCCGCCGGCGAGTTCCAAGCCGTGGCCAGCGACCATTGCTCTTTCCCCGCCCGCACCCGGCCCGGCCGGCCGGGCAAGGACCGGGGGCGGCGCGATTTCTCGCGCGTCCCCGGCGGAGCCCCGGGCGTGGAAACCCGGCTGCCCCTGCTCTGGGAGGCGGTGCAGCGGGGCGACATATCCACGGGCCGCTTCGTGGAGCTCGCCGCCTGCGGCCCGGCCAAGGCCTTCGGGCTCTACCCCCGCAAGGGCCATCTCAACCCCGGAGCCGACGCGGACATAGTGCTCATCGACCCCCGCCATCGCGCCGCGATCACGGCGCGCGCCCTGCACCACGCCGTGGATTACACCCCTTTCGAGGGGCTGACCGTGCACGGCGCCGTGCGGGACGTCTGGCTGCGGGGCAAGCGGATGCTATCCCAGGGCCGCCTGCTGGGCCGGCCCGGAGACGGCCGTTATATAAGCCGAAGCCGGAGGCAATTCTGCCTATGAACAAGACCCCGAAGGACCTTTTTCACGCGCTCGCCCTCGGCCTCGCCGGAGGGGCGGCCGGAGCCGTCCTGGGCCACGTCCTGGTCATCCTATGCCTGCGCGCCGGGGGCGAGCTCTGGCTGAAGGGACCCTACGGCCCCGGGCAATTCTTCGGCATTTCCTGCTACCTGGGGGTGCTCTACGGCGCCGTCGCCCTGGCCTTGTCGCGCCGGCCCGTTCCATGCCTGCTCGGCTTCTTCGGGAATTTTCTCGGCATCGCCCTGCCCATGGCCCTGCTGACCCATCTGCCCCAGCCCATGAACGCGTTCATGGGGCTTCTGGCGCGCGCCCCGGGGCTGGCCTACCGGCTCATGCTCTGGACGCGGGTCCCCGACCCCGTCGGCATGGCCTGGACCGTGGCGGTGGTCGCGGTCTACCTGGCGGCGAACTGGGGGACCACGCTCGCCCTGGGCGCCGTCCTCTGTCCCGGACGGCGTTGGCGCGGAGCCGCGGGCGCCGCGGCGGGCTCGGTGGCCGCCTATATCCTGCTGTCGGCGGCGCTCGCCCTGATTCCCGCCCAGGCGCAGGGCCGCTGGAATCCGGGGGGCTTCATCCCCGCTCCGGTGGATTTGCTCACCGGCCTGCTCACCGGCGCCGGGCTGGGCGCCGGCCTCTATCTGCTCGCCTGGAAACGGCCGGCGATCCCCGATGGGGGAGCCCATGCCTGAGGACTCGTTCCCGGCGCGGGCCGTCGCGGCCGCCCTTCTCCTGCTCGCCTCGGCCTGCGCCCCCGGACCGAGGATAGACTCCGATCCCTGGTTCGACGCCGCCAAAATCAAGCGCGTCGGGATACTGCCCTTCTCGGGTTTCGGGGCGAGGGGCCGCCGGACCGCCGACGAAGTCGGCGCCGGCCTGGCCAAATTGGGCCTGACGCCCGTGGACTCGGAGAACCTCAAGACCGCGCTCGACAAACTGGGCCCCGGCCGCCAGGACAAGCTGGATCTAGCCTCTTTAAACGAGATTTGGCAGGCGACGCGGGCCGACGCTCTGGTCATCGGGGCCCGCGATCGGCGCTGGTTATCTTTGCTGCTCGTGGACGCGCAGACGGGAGACGTCCTGGTCAACGCCCGTCTGCCCGCCCGGCGCGCGACCGAGGCCGACCTGGCGCGCTCGGCCGTCGACGCCCTCGCCGGCCCCCTGGGCAAGGGGGGAGCCAAACCCCTGCCCGTGGAATCGGAACCCGACCCGTCCTTGCCCGCGTTATAGCGCGCGGGGCTCCGCCCGCGAAAAGTTGCTGAAGTTATTGAAAGCGTGGCACCATTTTTACTGTAATGGGTCATGCGCGTCACGGTCCTGGGGGCCTTCGGCCTCATGGCGGAGGCCGCGCTCCACGATCTGGCGGCCAATCCGCGGGTGGACTCCGTTCTGGCCGCGGATTTGACGCTCGCGCGCGCCAAGGCGGTCCTGGCGCGCATCCCCGCGCGGCGCAAGATCAAGCCCGTCCGGACCGACATACGCGACACCGCCCGCTGCGCCAAGGCCCTGGCCGGCTCGGCCGCCGTCGTCAACTGCGTCTGGTACGAGCACAACCTCAAGGCCATGGACCTGGCCCTGGCGCTGCGGGCCCACTACGTCGACCTGGGCGGCCTCTTCCACATGACCCTGCGGCAGCTGCGCCGCGGCGGGGCTTTCCGGCGCGCGGGCCTGCGCGCGGTGCTCGGCTGCGGCTCGACGCCGGGCATCACCAACATGATGGTCGCGCGCATGGCGCCGTCTTTCGAAACCATAGACACGGTGGCGATCTACGACGCCAGCCACGACCCCGCCTTGACCGAGGACGTGTTCCTGCCGCCCTTCTCCAT
>JAQUMZ010000306.1 GCA_028717865.1 Elusimicrobiota bacterium
GGCGCCATGAGGTTTTGCGCCGCGACGCTCAAGGCCAGCGAGGTCCGGGGGCGGAAGGTAAGGCCCGCGTTCAAGCCGCTGCCCGAGGCCGAGACCTGGTCTATGGACTCGCGGACCAAGTCCACGGACAGGCCCGTCTCCAGCGGCCGGTCGGACGTCACCCAAGCGGGACGCAGGGCGTCGGGCAGGCTCCAGGAGCGGCCCCAGCCTCCCAGAAACGCGCTGTGCACTATCGAGAAAGAAACCGGAGTATCATTGGGCGTGGCCCGGCGCTCGAAGCCTCCGCTGTACTGGCGCAGATAGCCCGCCGCGAACGTCCCCCAATTCCGGATGGGCGCGGCGGCGGCTACGAAGTCGTTGGCGGTGTCCTCGAAAAGCACGGCGTGGCTGGCGCCGACCTCGGGCTTGGCCAGCCGGGAGAGGCCCGCCGGATTCAAATAGACGGAAGCGGCGTCGTCGGTATCCGAGGTCAGGGCGCCGGCCAGGGCGGCGCCCCTGGCGTTGACGTCCTGCCTCAGGAATCCGCCGGCTTGCCCGCCGGCCCGAACGGGAGCCAGGCAGGCGGCCATCATCATCGCGAGCCAGACTATAGGATAATCCTCCCCAAGGTATACCAGGGGTCTTTCGTCTTGTCAAGCATCGCGATATTTATTACATTTCCCACGATGCCGCGCATCCTAATCGTAGAGGACGACGGAGACCTGCAGCAAATACTCAGTCTGGCCTTCAACCGCGAGGGGTTCGAGACGCACTACGCCTTCAACGGCAAGGAAGGCTACGAAAAGATCCTGGCGCTGCAGCCCGATATCATCCTCCTGGATTTGATGCTTCCCATCCTCAACGGCGTCGAGGTCATCAAGCTGGTGACGTCCAACATTTCCGTCCGCGAGATACCCATCATCGTCATGACCGCCCACGGCGACAAAGCGGACATGCTGGAGCAGTCCATCCGGGCCCACGGAGTCCGGGAATACGTGCGCAAGCCGTTCGAGATCAAGGCCTTGGTCGGCCTGGTGCGGCGGCTGATCGCCCAATATCCGCGCGTCGCCGCCCCGCAGTCCGAGGTGGCCAAGGGCGAGGTCCGCCTGGATACGCGCTTCCGCACGGTCTGGATTTCCGGGCAGGCCGTGGCGACGCTGGCCCCGACGAGGGCCTCCGTGCTCAAGATGTTGCTCGAGGCCAAGGGCCCGGTCAAGCGGGAGAAGCTTTTGCAGGCGGTCTGGGGCTCCAACGAGCACGTAAGCGCGCTGGAAAAAACCATCCAGCGCTTGCGCGAGGACCTCGGCCCCGAGGGCGGCAAGCGCATACAGACCACCGAGGACGGCTACGAGCTGGTGGGCTGACCCGGCCTGACAATCGCTGACCAGGCGGACCTTGATTCGCGGTTCCCTTCTGTTAATCTAATACTATCCGCGGCCCGATCCCCCTCCTTGGGCTTGCGGCGCCTATGGAATCTCGAATTCTTGGCGTCGCCGGAGCTTTCCTCCTGGCCGCGAAAGTCGCCGCTTTGGGCGCCGGTTTTTCTTCAACCACGCCGCTGCCCAAAGCCTTCATGGGCCACGCCCTGGTGTCCCTTCCCGGCTACCTTTGCAGCGTCGGCGGAATGGGCGGCGCCGACGGCATCCTTTCCGGGGATCAGGTTTACTGCGCCGCCGAGCTGGGAGGCGGCATCCTGGGCGAGTGGGTCCGGAAGGCCTCGCTGCCGGAGCCCGCGTGCTTTCACGCCGCCGCGGCGTATGGAGGATTTGTTTACGTGCTGGGCGGCTACCATTACGCGGGCGGGCTGGCCGTGTCGGACAAGGTCTATTACGCCGCCTTCTCGCCGCAAGGCGAGCTGACGGAGTGGCGCGGCGCCCCGCCTTTGCCGGAGCCGGCGTTTTTCCTCAGCGCCGCGGTCTGGAACGCCAGAATCTACGTGACGGGCGGCTGGAACGCCAGGACCTTGAGCAAGTCCGTCTATTCGGCCGTGATCAATTCCGACGGCTCCCTGGGCGCTTGGCGCCCCGAGCGCTCCCTGCCCGAGGGGGTCTACACGCACGCCGCGGTCTCCAACGGCGCCCTCTACGTGCTCGGCGGCTCGGTCCAGAACGGCACCCTCATTCAAGACACCGTCTACTTCGCCCGCATCGAAGCGGACCAGACCCTGGGCGAGTGGGAGCGGACCACCCCGCTGCCCGCGCCCTTGAGCAACCATACGGCCGCGGTCTACGGAGGCCGTATCTTCGTGGCCGGGGGCTGGACGGGCGCGGCGCAGACCGACGCGGTGCATGCCGCCGAGATCGTTTCCGGACAGGGCCTGGGCGCCTGGTCGGACCAGCCGGCCTTGCCCCGGCCCCTCTACATGCACGGCGGCGCCGCGGCCGGGGGCTACCTGTTCATCGCCGGCGGCTCCGACGGGACCTCGCCCCAGGCGTCGGTGTATTCCATGCTCTTGCCCGAGCCGCCGCCGGCGCCGGCGCCCGCCGACGCCCTGCCCCCGCGCACCAGCGTGGCCTTCGGGCCGCCCAGCTACGGCGACGCCCCCGTGTTCGTGACTCCGGCCGCGCCGGTCGCCTTGTCGGCCGTGGACGATATGTCCGTGGTCGGCGACGGCGCCGGGTCCGGCGTGCAGACCAGCTTCTGGGCGTGGGACGACGCGGAGTTCCAGACGTTCTCCGGGGCCGTCGCCGGCCCGGGCGAGGGCGCGCACTGGCTGCGCTACCGCAGCGTGGACCGGGCGGGGAATATGGAGGCGACGCGCGACGCTTCCGTGGGCGTGGACGCCACGGCGCCCGCCAGCGCCCTGGAGGCCGGCGCGCCGCGGGCGGCGCTGGCCTCGGGAGAGCTCGTGGTGGCCTCCACGACCTTGCTGGCCGTTTCGGCCCAGGACCCCGTCGTGGCCGGGGCGGCCTCCGGGGTCGCGCAGGTTTGGGCCGGAGTCGACGGCGGGGCCATGGCGCCCGCGGCCGGCCCCTTCGCCCTGCCGCCGCAAGACGGTGCGCACGAGGTGCGCGCGCAGGCGCGCGACAACGTCGGCAACGCCGAGGCGATGCGCGCCTGGACGGTTTTCGTGGACCGCACGCCGCCGCAGACCTCCATCAGCGCCGCGCCCGAGCCGTACCGCGCCCCGGACGGCGCCCTGATCTTGGGGGCCGCGGCGGTCTTGTCCTTCTCGGCGCAGGATCCCGTCGCGGGGGGCGTGGCGGCGGGGGTCAACGCCACGGAGTATTCGGTCGACGGCGGCCCCGCGGCGCAGGGCGTCGAGCTTGCGCTCGCGGAAGGCGTGCGCTCGGTGTCCTATCGGAGCGTGGACAACGTGGGCAACGCGCAGGAGTGGAACAGCGTAGTCTACGCCGTCGACGCCACGGCGCCCCGAACCACGCTGGCCCTGGAGGACGCGACGGAGCTCTTCGGGCTGGAATGGATTTCCCCGCGCACGGCCGTAGCGCTGTCCGCCGAGGACCCGCTGGCCGCCGGCGTGCGCTCGGGGGTGGCCAAGATACTCTACAGCCTCGACGGCGGTCCGGAACGGGAATATGCCGAGGCCTTCGCGCTGCCTCCGGGCTCCCATGTCGTCGCCTATCGCGCCCTCGACCGCGCCGGCAACGCCGAGGCGGCCGAGAGCGCGACCGTGACGGTCGGCTCCTTCCTCGACGACGCCGTGGCGGCCTACGAACGGGTCCTGCTTTCGGGCAGGGCCGCGATTTCGGGAACGGTCCGGTCCAACGGGCCGGTCAAGGTTTCCGGCGGCGCCCGGATCGACGGGGACGTGTTCGCCGCGACCGTCGAGCTCGACGGCCGCGGCGCCGTGTCGGGCGCCGTCCAGGAAGGGCAGCCCACCCTGCCTCCCCCGCTGGACCTGGACGCCGCGCGTGCCTGGGCGCTGGCCCATAACGGCAACGCCGCCATTCCCGCCGGCCTGCTCGCGGGCGGGGCGCTCAAGCTCGACGGCGCGCAGACCTTCTCTCTCGGTGAGGGAACGTATTATCTCAAGGGCCTGCGCGTGGGCGGCCAAAGCCGGCTCTCCACGCAGGG
>JAQUMZ010000307.1 GCA_028717865.1 Elusimicrobiota bacterium
ACTACGGGCGGGCCTGGAAGAATCCGAGGGTGGCGGATTTCGTCGAGGGCCTGCGCCGCGATCCCGACGCGATAGCGGGCCTGCACGATCTGGTGGAGTTGTGAGCGTTCAAGCCCCCGGTCGTCGCCCCCCCGCCTTGATCTTGCGCGCGGCCTCGGCGGTCCGCTACCGGTTTTTCCTTTATGCCGGCCTGCTGCCCTACTTCCTGGGTGCCGCTTGGGCGCGGGGCGTGGAGGGGGTCTTCCGGCCCGGGGAATTCTGGGCCGGGCTGGCCGGGATCGTCCTGGCCGTGACCGGGGTGGAATCCTTCAACGAGTATTTCGACGCGCGCCTGGGCACCGATCGGGTCTTCAACCCTTCCGACGAAGAGGACATCCCGGAATGGATGTTTTGGCTGGGCGCGGCGGCCTTCGCCTTGGCGGCGGGCCTGGGCCTGTGGCTGGCGCGGCGGGGGGGCTGGCCCGTCCTGCTCTACGCGGCCTTGGGGGGGCTGGCGGCGGTCTTCTACGTGGGGCCTCCGGTGCGCTGGGTCTATCGGGGTTTGGGCGAGGCGGCGATCGGCTTGTCCTACGGCCCGTGGATGACCCTGGGCAGCCTGCAGCTGCATACCCATCGCTTTTCCTGGGGGGCCCTGGCCGCCTCGCTGGTTCCAGGCCTGCTCATCACGGCCCTGGCCGTGGTCAACGAGATACCCGATTTCCACCAGGACCGGCTGGTGGGCAAGCGCAACCTCGTGGTCCGGCTGGGCCGCCGGGCGGGGGTGCGGTTGTACCTGGGCTTGGCGGCCGGCGGCCTGGCGGTCGCGGCCATCGGCGGCGCGGCCGGCGTTTTTCCGCGCTGGTCGGCGGCGGCGGCCCTGGCCGGAGCGCCCTTTTGGCTCGCCAGCGCCGCCGCGGCCCGCGGTACCTGGGACACGCCCCGGCTGTTCGTCCCGGCCGTGCGCGGCGCGGTGCTCTGCTACGCGGCGGCCGCGGCGGCGTTCACCGCGGCCGTGGCCCTGGGGGGCGCTTGAAGATCGACGCCTTCGGCGCGCCGCTGATGGTTTCCTGGCGGTTCACCAGGGATTGCGATCTGGCCTGCCTGCACTGCTGCATGGATTGCGCGCCGGGGGCTCGCCTGCCCGGCGAGCTTTCCGCGCCGGAGTGCCTGCGCGTCGCCGAGCAGCTCGCCTGCGCCGAGGTGCCTTACGTGGTTTTCGGCGGCGGGGAACCCGCGATCTCGCCGCATTTCCTGGAGGTCGCGCAGTTTCTGGGCCGGGCCGGCGTCCAGATAAAGCTCGAGACCAACGGCCAGAGGCTCAAGCCCGGGCTGCTGGAGCGGCTGGCCCGCCTGCCCGTAAGGTCCATACAGGTCTCGCTCGACGGCGGCGACCAGGACGCCTATGGACGGCTGCGGCCGGCGGCGCGCTTGGAGGCCGCCGTGCGCGCCTGCCGCGCGATCCGGGAGGCCGGCCTGCCCCTGGAGGCGGCTTTCGCGCCCACGCGCTTCAACATCGCCCAGGCCGAGGCCGTGGTCGGCTTGGCCTTGGAACTGGGGGCCTTTCGCTTCAATACCGGGCGGCTGATGCGCCTGGGGCGGGCCGCGCGGCTTTGGCCGGCGCTGGAGCCCTCCGATTCGGAATACGCCGATTTTCTCGCGATGCTGGACCGCAAATCGGCGGAGCTGGCGGGGCGCCTGGAGCTGTGCTACCGGCCCTTTTCGCTGCGCGAGGGCGTGGCCCAGTGGCTGCTTCAGCCGCCGGGAACGCTCCTGATCCAGCCCGACGGAAAGGTCCGGGTTTCACCGGTCCTCCCTCAGGAATGCGCGGATTTGCGCCGCCATACGCTGGCGCAGGCCTGGGACGCCTACCGGGGCGCCTGCCGCTCCCCGGAAACGCTCAACGCGCTTAAAGCTATGATGTTCGAGGATATGCCGGTCGTGGTCTGACCGGCGCAGGAGACAGTAATGGAAGACCGACAGACCGTGGCCGATGGGAAGGCTGGCAAGCCCGCGTGGGAGGCTCCCTCCATGGAGGAGGTCACCGACCGGGTGATGGCCCAGCCTTACATTCGGTTCACATGACGCAACCGAGGGGGGCGTCGGTAGGCGACTACCGCGCCCCCCTCTTCGTGGCCTGGCAGCTGACCAACGCCTGCTCCGGGCGCTGTCCGCATTGCTGCGAGGACTCCGGTCCGCGGCGGGCCTGGCCCGACGAGCTTTCCCGCCCGGCCGCCCTGGCCGTCGCCGAGGGCATCGCGGCGGCGGGGGTGCCCTACGTCGCCTTCGGCGGGGGGGAGCCGACGTCCGCGCCCCATTTCTGGGAACTTTGCGAGGTCCTGAGCCGCGGCGGGACCAATCTCAAGCTCGAAACCGACGGCCGCCGCCTCGACGCGGACGCCGTGGAGCGCCTGAAAGGCTGGAACGCGGCCTGCGTCCAGGTAAGCCTCGACGGGGCCACCGCCGAGGCGCATGAGCGCCTGCGACCGCGGGGCTCCTTCGCGGAAGGACTGGCCGCCTTGCGCCGACTGGCGGCGGCGGGCCTGGGGCCGGAATGGGTTTTCGCGCCGACCCGGCTCAACTTGCACGAGGCGGGCGCGGCCTTCGATCTGGCCGCCGCTTCCGGGGCGCGCACCTTCGTCAGCGGCCCGCTCATGCGCCTGGGCCGCGCGGCCGCCGACTGGGGCCGCCTCGCGCCGTCGGACGAGGAGTGGCGCCGCTGCGCCGAGGCGCTGGCGGAGCGCGCCGCGCGCCCCGGCGCGCCGCGGCTGTCGCTTTATCCCTGGGATATCGTGGCGGAGGTGCGCGCGCGCCGGGCCAGCCCCCAGGCGATGATCCTGATCGTTCCCAACGGACAGGTCAAGCTGCTCAACGCCCTGCCTTTCGCGCCGGCGGACCTGAGGCGCCAGAGCCTCGGCGAGGCGTGGACGGCCGCGCGATCGGCCTGGAAATCCCCCGAGGTGTCGGATTTCATAGGCCGGCTTTTGGCGGACCCCTCCCTGCTTCGGCACGCCAACGAGTGCTGGCCGCTTCGCGAGGCGCCGTAAAATCGTAGAATTGGCGCATGGACGAGAGCCAGGCTCCGCCCCCGCCGGGTCGCTATTGGCTCTATCTGGACAAGCGCATGGTCGGCCCCTACGGCGCGCGCCTGCTGCGGCGCATGAAGGAATTCGGACCCCGGGTCCTGGCCGCGCCCGCCGGCGCCAGGACCGACGAGGCCTGGAAGCCGGCCGAGGAATATCCGGAGCTCAAGGCGCTCCTGGAGCAGCGCGCCGCGGCCGCGGCCGCGCCGCCGCCCGGGCCGCAGCCCCAGAAGCGCAAAGGCCGGCCGCCCCTGGCGCCCTTGCCCGAGGGGCCCAATTATTTCGCGGGCCTGCTGGGCCTGTCCTTGGCGGTGGGCGCGGCCGTGCTGGGTTTCCAAGCCTGGCGCGCCAAATCCGGCGCCTTGCCGGTCTCCTCGGGCGGATTGGCGGCCCAGGCCGAGGCCCCGGTGCCGGTCTGGCCCGAGCCGGGCGCTCTCGCCGAGCGCGTGCAAGCCGAGGGCCAGCTGCTGGAGAGCTACTTTCCGATGCTGCTTTCGCGGGAGGGGGTGCGTCCGGAGCAGTTCGCCGCGGTGTGCGACGCCGCGAAGGATTTCGCCTCCGGCTGCGAACGCTATCGCGCTGCCTTCGGGGAGGCGGCGCTGGCTTCGTTCTCGCAGCGCATCGGCGCCGCCATGCGCGCGGACTCGCGGCCGAGCGCCCTGCTCGAGCGCCTGAGGCTCAGTAAAAGCCGGGGCATCGACCTTTCCTCGCTGGAGCATCCCGCCCAGCTGCGCGGCAACGTGGCGGCCGTCGATTACGGCATGGAGCACGCCCTGGCCAACGCCCGGCTGCTCTTGCGGGGCGTCTGCAAAGAGTAGGCCTAATGCCGGAAGTGTCGTATGCCGGTGAAAATCATCGCCATTCCCTTCTGATCGCAGGCGGCCACGGCCTCGTCGTCCTCGCTGGAATGGCCGGGCTGGATCACGGCCGTCACGCCGCCCTG
>JAQUMZ010000308.1 GCA_028717865.1 Elusimicrobiota bacterium
GGGCCGTGCTCGACTTCACGGCCGGCCCCATGATGGCCAAGGCGCCCAGGCCCCAGAGCATCGGGAACGCCGCGCGCATGAACATAAATAGGCTGCTCCAGCGGAAGAGGGTGAGCGCCTGGTCTATGTCCTTCATGCTTAACACTCGCGCCACCACCGGCTGCCACGTGCTCCAGCCGCTGAGGTAGTAGAGCGTAGTCCAGGCCAGGAACAGCACTCCGTAGCGGGGCGCGCGCCAGACATAAAAACCGGCCTCGCCCTTGTGGCGGACCACGGCCTCGACCAGTCCGTTCCAGCCTCCGGCATGGCGCAGGACGAACCAAGTCGTTATGGCTACACCGACGATGATCATGACGAACTGGACGACGTCGGTCAGGACGACCGAGTACATGCCGCCCAGCATGGTGTAAGCCACGACCACCACGAGCATCACGGCCATGACCAGGAAGGTCTTTGAGGCGGGCAGGCCCATGATGGCGGCGATGAAGTCTCCCTCGGCCTGCAGGAATATCCCCATATTGAGGACGCCGACGGTGAACGCCGCCAGCCCGGCGATGGATCGGACATTGGGGCTGAAACGTTTGTCCATGAACTCCGGGACGGTGCGCACCTCCAAGGCGCGCAGTTTCCGGATGATCAGCCCCGTCCAGCCGACCGAGAACATCGTGACCGCGGCGATCGCGGCCAGGGTGAAGGCGGCGAAGCCGCTCAGGTAGGCTTCTTCGGCGAAGTAGATCAGGGTGATAAGGCCCGTTTCGCTCGCGGCCAGGGTGGCCACGCCCCAGAGCGGGCCCAGGCGGCGTCCCATGACCAGGAAATCGTCGAGTGACGAGGAATGGGCGCGGGCGCGCAGGCCCAGGTAGGCGTAAAAGACCAGGAACGCCGCTATCAGCGCCCAGTCGAAACCGGAGAAATGCGCGGCGGCCATATCGAGAATTGTATCATAACATGGTTTCCGGCCTACGCGCGGCCGTGATATAAAAGGAGATATGTCGATGGACTTGCTGCCCGTTCCTTTGAAAATAATCCGGCGAGAGGGCCGCTTCAGGTTGACGCCGTCCTTCGGCGCCTGCGTGCTGGGCCGGCCGGCGCCAAGGATTTTTGGCGCCGCCACGCGCATGCTCGGCCGCCTGGCGGGGCGCACCGGCATGTTTTTCCCCCAGGATTTCATCACGGCCGAGAGCCCGGACGTCAAGCTGCCCTTGCGCGTCGAATGCCGTCGGCCTGGCAGTGTGAGGCTGGGGGAAGACGAGTCATACGGTTTGCGCGTCGGCCCGGCCCGGATCGTCTTGCGCGCCGAATGCGATTTGGGCGTCCTGCGCGGGCTGGAGACCCTGTTCCAGCTGCTGTCCGTGGACGAAGGCGGATATTATTTCCCCGCGGTGACGATCGAAGACCGGCCCCGTTTCCCGTGGCGCGGCCTAATGATCGACGTTTGCCGCCATTTCCTGCCTCTGGAGATCGTTAAACGCAACCTCGACGCCATGGCGGCCGTGAAGCTCAACGTCCTACACCTGCACCTGACCGATGATCAAGGCTTTCGCGTGGAATGCAAGACCTTCCCGAAACTTCACGAGCTCGGCTCCGACGGGCGCTACTTCACCCAGGAGCAGATGCGCGAAATCATCGCGTATGCGGACGATCGCGGCATCCGGGTCGTGCCGGAGTTCGACGTGCCCGGCCATGCCACCAGCTGGTTGGTCGCCTTCCCGAGGCTGGCCAGCGCGCCGGGGCCCTATAAGATCCAGCGGCGCTGGGGCGTGTTCGACCCGACTTTCGATCCGACGAACGAAAACGTGTACAAGTTCTTCGACAAGTTCTTCCATGAGATGTCCGGCTTGTTTGCGGACGAGTACATCCACATCGGCGGTGATGAGAACAACGGCAAGCAGTGGGACGCCAACCCGGCCATCCAAGCCTTCAAGAAGAGGCTGCGGTCGGCCGACAACCATGCCCTGCAGGGTTATTTCAATGGCCGCATTCTCAAGATACTGGCCAAGCACGGCAAGAAAGCGACGGGCTGGGACGACATCCTGCGGCCCGGCGTGCCGAAGGACATGATCATACAGGCCTGGCGCGGCAACGAGTTCGTCGCCGAGGCGGTCCGGCAAGGCTGCCGGGCCTTGCTGTCCAAGGGCTACTACATCGACCTGATCCAGCCCGCGGCCGAGCATTATCTCAACGACCCTGCCCCGGCCGGGATGCTGTTGAACTCGGCCCAGAGGAAGAAAATCCTGGGCGGAGAGGCCACCATGTGGGGAGAGATGATCGACCAGGAGACCGTCGACTCCCGTATCTGGCCGCGCACCGCGGCCATAGCCGAGCGGCTCTGGTCCGCGGCCGAGGTCCGCGACGTCGACGACATGTATCGGCGGCTCGGCTGGGTGAGCCTGCGGCTGGAGGAACTGGGTCTCACGCACGAGAAGAACTACGACATGATGCTGCGCCGGCTGGCGGCCGGGGCCGATATCTCCGCGTTACGCACGCTGGTGGACCTGCTGGAGCCGGTCAAGCTTTACGCCCGCCATGCGCAGACGAAGGACTTCACTTCCCATTCTCCCTGCACCAGGATAGTGGACGCGGCCCGGCCGGACTCCAGGGCGGCGCGCGAATTCGAAAAGCTGGTGGACGCTTTGCTGGCTGGGAAAAAGGAGGCTGCGGAGGCAGTCCGGGCACGGCTGCTTTCCTGGAAGGGCAACCACGAGGCCCTGGCTCCGGTCATCCGCCGCTCCCCGATTTTGCGGGAGATAATCCCGTTGTCCGAGAACCTCGAGACGGTTTCCGAGCTCGGGTTGGAATGCCTGGACCGGCTGGCGGCTGGCCGGACCGCCGGCGAGGCCTGGGGGCGGGAGAAGCGCAAGCTCATCGAGGCGGCCAAAGCGCCCTGCGCTCAGACCGAATTGATGATCGTTCCCGTAGTGGAAAGGCTGCTCCAGGCCGCGTCTTCTTGAGGTCCGCGAGCCAAACCAGAGCTAATCGAGATACCGCACCTTGACCGGCACCCCGGTCTTGGCCGACTCCATGATGGCCAGGATGACCAGGGACGTATTGGCCGCGTCTTTCAAGCTCACCAGGAACTTTTCGCCGGTGACCAGGCGGTCGATGAAGTGCCGGATGCTCTCGTAGGCGAAGCCCTTGGCTTGGCCGTGGATGAAGTGCTTGACCAGCACGTCCGGCCGGTCGTTTTTCTTGCCGGTGAAGCGCTCGATCAGCTGGCTGTTGCTCAAGTCCAGGTTGATCATGCCCAGGTCGCCCGTGATATTGAACTTGATGTCGTTGACGCAGGGGCTGGTGTCGGGCGTGATCCAGCCGTTCTCCAGGGTGGCGATGCCGCCGCGCTTGAACTTCAGGATGGTCTGGAATACGTCGTCGGTGTCCACGCCCTTGGCCAGCAGCACTCCCTTGCTGGAGACGGAGTAGACCGTGTCCACCTCGTCGTCGAAAAACCAACGGACCGTGTCGACCGCGTGGCTGCCCAGGAACCACAGGATCGAGGACTTGGCCGCCCAGGGCAGCATCCGGGTCGCCACCCACATCTGATCGTTGAGCCGGAAATAAGCGCTGACCGGCCGGCCCAACTCGCCCACGTCCAGCGACTGCTTGGCCACGGCGAAGGGCGGGCTCCAGCGGTTATGCAGGTCGACCATGACCCGCACCTGGTGCCGCTCGACCGCGGCCACGATGCGCTCTACGTCCGGCCGTGACGTGGCCAAGGGTTTCTCGATGAGCATGTGCACGCCCGCCTCGGCGCAGGCCACGGCCGGGTCGGCATGGGCGAAGTCGGGGGTCACGATGGAGGCGGCGTCGAGCCGGCATTTACTTATCATCTCCCGGAAGTCGGAGTAAGCCCGCGGGATCTTGAACTCGGCGGCCAAGGCCTCGGCCCGGGTCGGGTCCAGGTCGCAGACGGCGGCCAGCTCTATGCCCGGATGCTCGCTATAGAGAGCGACGTGGGTCTTGCCCCACACGCCCGCGCCT
>JAQUMZ010000309.1 GCA_028717865.1 Elusimicrobiota bacterium
GCCGACCTGGCCCTGTTCAAGGACATTTTCGAGCGCGCCGACCTGGTCAAGTTCGCCAAGATCCCCGCCCAGGACGCCTGGGGCGCCGCGGACCTGTCCGGCGCCCGCCGGCTGGTCCGGGACACCGCGCCCAAGGACTTGGCCGCCGCGTCAGCCGCGGAGGCGCGCCGGCCGTGAGCTTCGCGCATCCAGCGCTGCTGCTGGCCATCTTGCCGGCCCTGGCCGCCGTCTGGTGGTCGGACCGCCGTCTGCGCGGCCGCCGGCCGGCCCTGCCCTTCCCCGCCCTGGAGGGAGCGCTGGCGGCCGGCTCGCCGCGCGCTCGCCTGGCGCGCTGGCTGCCCCTGGGCCTGCGCGCCCTGGCCCTGGTCCTGCTCTGCGTCGGCCTAGCGCGCCCCCAGAAAATCGCGCGCCGCCTGCAAGGCTGGGGGCGGGGCATAGACATCATGCTGGCCCTGGACACCTCCTTGTCCATGAACGCCGTCGATTTCGAGCCGTTCAACCGCCTCGACGCGGCCAAGGACACCGCCGCGCGCTTCGTGCGCGGCCGCGTCGAGGACCGCATCGGCCTGGTGGTATTCGGGGGCGCCAGCCTGCTGGCCTGCCCCCTGACCCTGGACTACGACGCCCTGACCGGGCGCATCGACGGACTCTTCGCCGGCATGACCGGCGCCGACGGCACCGCTCTGGGCGAGGGCATCGTCTCGGCCGTCGGGCACCTCAAGCCGGGCGCCGCCAAGACCAAGATCCTCATCCTGCTCACGGACGGCCGCGGCAACGTGGGGCTCGACGCCGTCACGGCGGCCAAAACCGCCGCCGCCCTGGGCGTGAAGATCTACGCCATCGGCACGGCCAAGCGGGGGCAGAGCCTGATGCCGGTGGACGATCCCAACCTGGGACGGGTCATGGTCCCCGTCGCGGAGGACCTTGACGAGGACTCGCTGCTGGAGATCGCGCGGCTGACCAACGGCAAATACTGGCGCGCGACCAGCCTCAAGGAACTGCGCGCCGTCTACGACGAGATCGACCGGCTCGAGAAGTCGCGCCTCAAGCTTCCCGATACGGTCGCGCGCGCCGACCTCTACCACGTGCCGCTGCTGGCGGCGGCCCTGCTGCTGCTGGCCGAACTCGCCGCGGCCGAAGGGCTGCTTTTGAGGTGGCCATGACCGGGAGGCGGCATGTTTAGGGATCCGTGGTACCTGGCGGCTCTGGCGGCCGCCTGCGCCGCGGCCGCCGCCCTGCACGCCTGGGCCGCGCGCCGCCGGCGCCGCGTCACGGCGGCCCTCGGCCGGCCCGAAACCATCGCGCGGCTGCTGCCGCCCGAGACGGCCCGGCGGCGCCGCTTCAAGGCGGGGCTGCAGCTGGCGGGACTGGCCCTGGTCTTCGCGGCCCTGGCCGGCCCCCAATGGGGGGTGGAACTGGTCGAGACCCGCGCCGACGCCCGGCAGGTGTTCATCGCCGTGGACGTCTCCGCTTCGATGTCCGCGGAGGACGTCGCCCCCAGCCGGATGGAGAAAGCCAAGCGCCAACTCGCGGTCCTGCTGGACTCCCTGGCGGGCGACCGCGTGGGGGTGATCGCCTTCGCCGGCTCGGCCGCGGTGCTCTGCCCGGTCACGGGCGATATCGACGCCGCCAAGCAGATTCTCGCCGGCCTCGGCCCCGCCTCCATTCCCGAGCCGGGAACCGCGATCGGCTCCGCCCTGCGCCTGGCCGTAGACGCCCTCCAGCGCTACTCCGGCGGCCGGGCCGTGGTCCTGCTCAGCGACGGCGAGGACCACCACACCGATCCCCTGGGGGCGGCCGCGCAAGCCGCGTCGGCCGGGGTGCGGGTGTATGCGGTCGGCATCGGGACGCCCGAGGGCGCGCCCCTGCCCCTCAAGGCGAAAGACGGCGGCGCGCTGACCGGCTACAAAAAGGACTCCAAGGGCCAAACCGTCATGAGCCGTCTCGGCGAAGGCGCCCTGGCCGAGATCGCGCAGCGCACGGGGGGCGCTTACTGGCGCGCGAGCCCGGCCGACGAGGAAATCGCCGAGATCGCGCGCCGCATCGGCGCGCTGGAGCGCGGGCCGGGGACTTCCGGCTCCAGCGCCCGTTACCGCAACCGCTTCCTCCTGCCGCTGGCCCTGGGCTTGATCGTGCTGGCCGCCGAACCGCTCGTGCCCCTGCGCGGAGGACTGCTGCTCCTGCTGCTGCTCCTGCCCAGGCCCGCCGCGGCCGCCGGCAGGGAGGCCGACCTGCGCGAAGGCAACCGGCTCTACGAAAAACGCCGGTACCGGGAATCCCCGGAGCGCTACGCCCGGGCCCGCGCCGAGAACGACGCCCGGCCGGAGTTCAACTCCGGCGACGCCCTCTACCGGCTGGAGGATTTCGAGGCCGCCGCCCGCAAGTTCCAGGGTCTGGCCGAGGACGGCCGGCAAAGCCGGGGCGCCAGGGCCGCGGCCTACTACAATCTGGGCAACACCCTGGTCCGCGGCCGGGATTTCCGCGCCGCCGTGACGGCTTACCGCAACGCCGTCCTGCTGGCCCCCCAGGACGAGGACGCCCGGCACAATCTCGCCGTGGCCCTGAGGCTGCTGCGCCAGCCCCCGCCGCCCCGGAAGCAGTGCCGGAAACCCGACCCGGACCGCAAGCCCCA
The DNA here is from genome assembly GCA_028717865.1 of Elusimicrobiota bacterium. GTDB lineage: Bacteria > Elusimicrobiota > Elusimicrobia > UBA1565 > UBA9628 > UBA9628. Next base: position 2,633 of record JAQUMZ010000309.1, read on the forward strand.
AGACGACCGTCCGCAGCCGAAATCGGGCCAGCCCCCGCCCCCGGCCCCGCGGCCGCAGGATCAAGTCTCCCGGGAAGAGGCGGAGCGCATCATGCGTTCGGTGGCCGAGAAGGAAAAAACGGGCGCCGCGAAAGCCGTCCCGCGCCCGGCGTCCTCCCGGCCGCCCCGCCCGAGGGGGGGGGAGGACTGGTGAAGCTCTGCCTGGCGCTGCTGCTGTGGCCGGCCTCGGCCTGGGCCCAGTTGTCGGTGACGGCCCAGGTGAACAAGACGCAGGTGGCGCTCGACGACCAGGTGGTGCTCGCCGTGACGGTTACCGGGCCGCAAGCCTCCCTGCCCGATCCGCGGATACCCGTCCTGCAGAACTTCAGCATCTATTCCTCGGGACGCAACCAGAGCATCTCATTCGTCAACGGCCGCGTCTCCAGTTCGGTGACCCACACCTTCGTCCTGGTGCCGCGCGCCGCGGGCCAGGGCCTCATCCCGCCCATCACGGTCTCCCAACAGGGCGATTCTGCCCGGACCGAGCCGATCGAAATCCTGGTCGCCGACGGCGCCGCGCCCGCGCCCCGGCCCCGCGACGACGGCGGCGCCCCGCCGACGGCCCGCCGGCCCGCCAACGCCCCCGACCTGTTCCTGACCGCGGAACTCGACAAGAAATCCGCCTTCGTCAACGAACAGGCGACCCTTTCGGTCAAGTTTCACACCGCGGTCAGCCTGCTGGGCAACCCCGAGTACGTGGCGCCCAAGATCGAGGGCTTCCTCACCGAGGACCTGCCGCCCCTGCGCCACTACAACGCCGAAATCGGCGGCCGGCTCTACTACGTGACCGAGATCAAGACGGCGCTGTTCCCCCTGCGCACGGGCCGGCTCAGCATCGGCGCCGGCTCGATCCGCGCCCAGGTCCGGGAAGAGGCCGCCGGCGACCCCTTCTCTGCGGATTTCTTCGACCGGTTCTTATCCCAGGGCCTGGCGGCGGCCCGCGCGCGCACCCTGTCCTCCCGCCCCTTGACGCTCGAGGTTCATCCCCTGCCCGAGTCCGGGAAACCGCCGGACTTCAGCGGGGCGGTCGGCCGCTTCTCCCTGGCCGCGAACCTCGACAAACAGCGGGGCAAGGTCGGCGAGCCGGTGACCCTCAGCGTGACGATCAAGGGCGAGGGCGGCCTCAGCGCCATCAGAGACCCCGTCTGGCCCGCCCTGCCGTCTTGGCGCGCGTTCGACCCGGTCGCCTCCGTCAGCCAGGAAAAGACCGGGGACCTGGTGCGCGGCACGCGCGTGGTCCGCATCGTCCTGGTTCCCCGCGTCTCGGGAGAGTTGGCCGTACCGCCCCTCACCCTGTCCTTTTTCG
>JAQUMZ010000310.1 GCA_028717865.1 Elusimicrobiota bacterium
CTGAGCCTGGCCGACCTGCGCCGGGTCGAGGACGACGGCGTGGTCTTCCGCTCCCATCTCGACGGCTCCGAGCACCGGCTGACGGCCGAGTCCGTGATCGGCGTCCAGCGCGACCTCGGCTCCGACTGCTGGACGACGCTCGACGAGCTGGCGCCCTACCCTTGCGCGCAGGCCGCCGCGGCCGAGGCCCTGCGCCGCACCATGGCCTGGTCCGACCGCTCGGTCCGGGCGCTCATGTCCGCGCGCGAGGCGGGCTGCGAGTCGCTCTTCTTTCCGATACTGCAAGGCTCGTTCTTCGAGAATTTGCGGCGCCGCGCGGCCGAGCACTTGGAAACCCTGCCCTGGGACGGGGTCTCCATCGGGGGGCTTTCCATCGGCGAACCCAAGGACCTCACCTGGTCGACGCTGGAACTGATCGTCTCGCTGCTGCCGCGCGACAAGCCGCGCTACCTCATGGGCATGGGCACCCCCGAGGATTTGTGGGCGGCGGTCGGCCGCGGCGTCGACATGATGGACTGCGTCTGGCCCACCCGGGTGGCGCGCAACGGCCAGGCGATGACCCGCTTCGGACGGCTCAATATAGTCAACAGCGCGCATCGAGAGGACTTCTCCCCCCTGGACCCCGAGTGCGCCTGCTTCGTCTGCCGGCGCTACAGCCGGGCCTACCTCAGCCACCTCTTCCGCACCAAGGAACTGCTGGTCTACCGCCTGCTTTCATTTCACAATCTGCATTTCCTCCTGGAGATCACGGCAACGATGCGCAAGGCCCTGGCCGAAGGGCGCTTCACGGCCGAGCGCGAGACTTTCCTGGCGCGCTATCGGGAGCGGGTTCCGGCGTGAGCCTGCTGCTGGCCCTGGCCCTGCTCTGCGCGCCCGCCCGGGCCCAGGATTCCGTCGACGCCGACGAGCCCTGGAGCGAGGAACGCTTCAGCGTCGAGGAACTCCGGGCCGACCGGGAGCTCGCCGCCATACAGAAGCGCATCGACTCCGGCGACCTCCCCAAGGTCCAGTTCGATTTCGACTCGGCCGATATCCGCCCCGAGTCCTACGCCGTGCTCAACATGGTCGCCGACGTCCTGCTTAAGAATCCCCGGGTCAAGCTGCGCGTCTGGGCCCACACGTGCATAATAGGAACCCGGGAGTACAACCTGGAGCTTTCCCAGGCCCGGGCCAAGTCGGTCAAGTCCTATCTAGTCCAGCAGGGCGTGCCCCCCCCCTCGATCCGCTTCCATGGCTGGGGCCCCGACCGTCCGATCGCCGACAACTCCACCGAGGAAGGCCGGCAGAAGAACCGGCGCGTCGAGTTCCGGGTCGTGCGCGGCGACTGGGGCTCCATCTACTAGGCGCCCCGCTTTCGCGTATTTCACGTTTCGGGGACTTTCGCAAATTAAGCAAGGAACGTCCCCATGCTATTGACCATTCTTCCTAAAAGTAGTTTATTCCCTAATTAATAATGCTGGACAATAACAAACGGGTATTTGGAGGCCGTAAATGAACTACCTGCAAAGCTCCATGAAGCCGGCCCTTATTCTGGTATTCGCCGCCTCACTGGCGGCGCTCGCCGTGGCCTACTGGCTCATCCAATGGGTGATGGCCAAGGACACCGGCACCGACGCCATGCGCAAGATCTCCGACGCCATCAAGAGCGGCGCCGAGGCCTTCCTGCGCCGCCAGAACAAGACCATCCTGAGCCTGGCCGGAGCCTTCGCCGTCCTGCTTTTCGTCCTCTACGCCTTCGTGCGTTCCCACAACGAGCACGACCCGGCCCTGCCCCTGACCCTGGCCTTCTGGACCACGCTCTCCTTCGTGATGGGCGCGCTCTGCTCGGTCGGCGCGGGCTTCATGGGCATGTGGGTATCCATCCGCTCCAACATCCGCACGGCCTCCGCGGCGCGCACCTCGCTCAACGACGCCCTGCGCATCGCCCTGCGCGGCGGGGCGGTCTCCGGCATATTCGTGACCGCCCTCTCGCTTTTCGGCGTGGGCGGGCTCTTCGCCCTGCTGAAGTTCCTGGGCTACGACGTCTCCAAGATCCCCTTCATGATCGTGGGCTACGGCTTCGGGGCCTCCTTCGTGGCCCTCTTCGCCCAGCTCGGCGGCGGCATCTACACCAAGGCCGCGGACGTGGGCGCGGACCTGGTGGGCAAGGTCGAGGCCGGCATCCCCGAGGACGACCCCCGCAACCCGGCCGTGATCGCCGATCTCGTGGGCGACAACGTGGGCGACTGCGCGGGCCGCGGCGCCGACCTCTTCGAGTCCACCGCCGCCGAGAACATCGGCGCCATGATCCTGGGCGTGGCCCTGATCCCGTATTTCGGCTGGCGCGGCATCCTCTTCCCCCTGGTCGCCCGCGCCCTGGGCATCCTGGCCTCCATCGCGGGCATCCTCTACGTGCGCACGCGCGAGGACAAGGATCCCATGGACGCGCTCAACGTGGGCTACTACATCGCCTCGGCCCTGGCCATGGCCGCCTTCGCGGTGGCCGCGCGCTGGCTGCTCTGGACCGACGCGGCGCCCAACGCCTGGCTCTACTACACCTGCTGCGGCGTGATCGGCATACTCACCTCGCAGGCCTTCGTCTACATCACCCAGTACTACACCGAGTACAAGTACCGTCCCGTGCTGTCCATCGCCGAGGCCTCCCAGACCGGGCCCGCCACCAACATCATAGCCGGCATCTCGGTCGGCCTGGAGTGCACGGGCATCCCGGTCATCGTCATCGCCATCGCCATCCTGGCCTCCTACAAGCTCGGCGCCGCCGCCCTGCCCGGCGGTCTGGGCGGGCTCTTCGGAACCGCGATCGCGACCATGGGCATGCTCAGCACCGCGGCCTACATCCTGGCCATGGACACCTTCGGCCCGATCACGGACAACGCGGGCGGCATCGTGGAGATGTCGCGCCAGCCCGAGGACATCCGCAAGAAGACCGACCGCCTCGACGCCGTGGGCAACACGACCAAGGCCCTGACCAAGGGCTACGCCATCGGCTCGGCCGCCCTGGCGGCCTTCCTGCTCTTCTCGGCGTACCTAGACGAGATATTCAACTACACCGGCGCGCGCATCGGCGTCGACATCGCCAAGCCCGAGGTCTTCGTGGGCGCCATGCTGGGCGCCATGCTGGTCTTCGTCTTCGCGGCCTTCGCCATACGCGCCGTGGGCAGGGCGGCCTTCGCGGTGATCAACGAGGTGCGCCGGCAATTCAAGCAGCGGCCGGGCATCATGCAGGGCACCGAGGAGCCGGACTACGGCCAATGCGTGGATATCGTCACCGTCGGGGCGCTCAAGGCCATGGTCCTGCCCGGGCTCATCGCGGTCTGCGGCCCCATCGCGGTGGGGATCATCTTCCGCGCTTTCATCACCCCGGCCGATCCCACGATCGCCGCCGAAGCCGTGGCGGCGCTGCTCATGATCGGCACCGTGGGCGGCATCCTCATGGCCACCTTCCTCAACAATTCGGGCGGCGCCTGGGACAACGCCAAGAAATACATCGAGACGGGCGCCTACGGCGGCAAACGCTCGGAGCCGCACAAGGCGGCCGTGGTCGGCGACACCGTGGGCGATCCCTTCAAGGACACCGCGGGCCCCTCGCTGCACGTGCTCATCAAGCTGCTGGCCACCATCACATTGGTGCTCGCGCCGTTGTTTCTGTAGTTCCGTGGTCGTAAGCCAGCGCGGGAGCGCAGCGACCGCGCAACCGGCGCCCCATACGAGGGGGCGCCGGTTCCGTTAGGGTGGCCCTTGTCGTTTGGCCACTACGCAATGGATGCTATCCACGTGGATAGCTATACAGCTCTCGCCCCCCACCGCCACGAACGCCCCCCGCGGGGGGCTGTCCGGATTCGCGCTGCTTCGCATCGCGAATGGTTTAACAGCAGCGGCCCGCATGCCGTAAACTGAGCGCGGCGCGCCGTCCAGCGCCGCGCAACCGACGCGCCCATATGAGGGGCGCGGCGGTTCCGTTGGG
>JAQUMZ010000311.1 GCA_028717865.1 Elusimicrobiota bacterium
GGCTGGGCTGCCCCAACGGCTGCGACTTCTGCTGCACCTCGCACTTTTTCAAGCGGAGGCACATCAAGCTCCTGCCCTCCGGCCGGGATATCTACTCGGTCGTGGAGCGCTACCTGGACATGGACCCGAACATGTCCTTCACCGTCATCGACGAGGATTTCCTGCTCGACCGGCCGCGGGCGCTGGAGTTCCGCGAGCTCGTGGTCAAGAGCGGCCGGCCGCTGTCGATATTCGCCTTCGCCAGCATAAAGGCCTTGAGCCAGTACCGCGTGACCGAACTGCTCGAGATGGGCATCGACGGGGTCTGGATCGGCTACGAGGGCGAGCGGTCGGGCTACGAGAAGCGCCAGGGGCGCCCGGCCGCGGAGGTCCTGCGCGAGCTGCGCGAGCATGGCATCACGGTCCTGGCGTCGATGATCGTGGGCTTCGACTACCAGGACGAGGAAACGGTGGCCCGCGAGCTCGACGGGCTGCTCGAGCTCAAGCCCGCGCTGACCCAATTCCTGATCTACGGCCCGACGCCGGGCACGCCGTACTGGGACCGGGTCCTGGCCGAGGGGCGCTTGCGTCCCGACCTGGCCGCCGACCCGGAGGCCTTCTGCCGCAAGGCCTCGGGCTTTACCGCCATGGTCCGCCACCCGAAGCTTTCCGCGGCGCAGCTCGAGCGCATCCAGCGCCGCTGCTTCGCGGAGGACTACCGCCGGTTGGGGCCCAGCATTTACCGGACGGCGGAGGTCTGGCTCAACGGCTACCTCAAGCTCAAGGGCTCGGACAACCCCATGTTGGCCGCCAAGGCCGGGGGTTTCGCCCACGATCTGCGCCGGGCCTATCCGATCTTCCGCGCCGGGCGCGTGTTCGGGCCCAACCGCAGGGTCCGGTCCGGGATCGCCGAGCTCGAACGCCGGATACACGACGCTCTCGGCGCTCCGACCGCGGGACAGCGCGTCCGGAGCCTGGCCGCGGTCGGGGCCGCGGCGTGGACCGGCTTGACGCTCAAGCTGGGCCTTTTCCAGCATCCCCGCCTGCAGCGCACGGCCTATCGCGCGCCCGGGCTCTTCAGCCAGCAGACGTGGGAAGCCCTGGCCGCGCGTTTGCGGAGCTTGAATTTCAGCATGCAGGTCGAGCATCTCCACGCGCGCCGCGAGGTCTGGCTCAGGCTCGAAGGCCGGCTGTCGGGCGGGGAGGGGGCGCGCCTGTGGCGGGAACTCGGCCTGGCGCTGGAGCACTGCCGGGGCCGGGTCATCCTGGACCTTAAGCGCCTGCATTGGGACGAAGCCCGTATTTCCCCGGAGACCCGCGCCAAGCTGGCCGAGTACCGCTCGCGCGTGCGCGTCATCCTGCCCAAGCTTCAGCACGCGCATCCGGAGTTGCTGCTCCTGGGCCGCATGTTCCACGAGTACAGGGGCGGGTTCGGGCTCTGATGCGGCGCGCGCCGTCCCGGCTGGAAAGGCTCCGGCGCCGCGTGGACGCCTTGGACCGCCGCATCGCGGCGCTGCTCGGCCGGCGCCTGCGCCTGGTCGATGCGATCGCCCCGATGAAGGCGCGCCCGCGCGACGCCGGGCGCGAGCGGGCCGTGCTGAAAAACGTCTTGTCCGCAGCCGGCGGCGGAAGGGATTTTCTGGCCGAGATTTATCGCGCCGTGCTGCGGGCCTCTAGGCGCCGGCAGGCCGGCCGCCGGGGTCGGCGAAAACGCGGGTGATCGGAGTCGTTGCACAGCGTGCCTGCCTGTTACCTGTGCTCCCGGTCCGTACCCTGTCCTGAACTATCCCCGTGGATAGTTTCCATTGCGAAGCCGCGGCATCGCGGGCCCCGGCCGTGATCGAGGTTCGCGCGCGGCCGTCCGGCGCGCGAACCCGCGCGCGCCCTGTTCCTCGTGCGCGCGCAAGGCGATATGCAGATCCAAAGAACTGGACTAAATCTCGTCCATTTCCGCGGACCTCAATAGTATCGGCGCGACAGAGGAAGGGTCGCTCCGGCCGCGCGATCCCGGACGGCCGGATCGCGCGGGGTTTTAACGGCTGGGACCTTTGGGATGCCTCTCGAGAGGTTCTTGCGCGCTTTCCGGCGCCACCAGGTCAGTCGTCGTGGTCGGCGGGCGGATCGATCTTCTCGCCCTTGAAGCGGCGCGATACCAGCCAGTAGATCGGCGCGAAGGCCGTGGCAGCGGCCGCCAGGACCAGCATGCCGCCCGCGGCGCCCAGCGCGTCGAAGGCGAGACCCGCGCCCATAAGCGCCGCCATGCCTGCGGCCCGACCCAGGCCGTATACGAAGCCGGTCACCGCGCCGAGTTCCTTCTGCGGCACGTTCGCCTGCATGTAGGAGGCGACGCCCAGCTCGTTGCCGATCAGGGCGGCGGCCAGGGCGAATGAGGCGGCCGCCGCGGCCCAGGGCGAGGGCAGCAGCCAGAATATCCACATGCTGAGGGAGACCACCCCGCCCAGGCGCAGCCAGTTGGCGAGCCGGGTTGCCGGTCCCCGGCGCTCCAGGTAGGACGCTCCGGCCAGCTCGCCGATGTTCCAGGCCCCCAGCATCACGGCGGCCCAGGCGGGATTGTGCAGGACCTGGGTGGCGTAGACCACGGCTACCAAGGCGTGGAAAAGCTTGTGCAGGATGCTCATCGGCACGTTGACCAGGGCTATGGCGCGCAGCTTGCGGTCGGAGAAAACGCGGCGGGCCCCGCTGGCGATGCCGGCCCACCAGCCCGCCAGCCCGACGTCAGGGTTGGCGCGGGGATTCGGGCGGGCGAGCGCCGGATTTGCGCGCGGTCCGCGCAGCAGGCGCAGGGCCGCCAATGCCGCCGCCAAGCAGAAAGCCGGGTGCGCCCAGATCGTGGCCAGGGCCCCGATCTGGTGCACGAGCCAGCCCGCCGCGAAAACGCCCGCCGTGGCCGAGACCTCGCGGAATACGTAGAGGCGGCCGTTGTACTTGCGCAGCAGGCCCTCGTCCGAGCCTACGATCTCGGGCAGGGCCGAGCGCCGGGCCACGTCGAATATCTCCGAGACCGCGCCGTTGAGCGTGAAGAGCGCGTAGACCAGGGGCAGGGCGAAAGCCCCGCCCCAGGTCAGGGCCAGGGGCACCCCGGCTATGGCCGCGGCCTGGACCAGGCCCGAGAGAACCAGGGAAGCATTGGCGCCGACGCGGTCGACCAGGGTCCCGCCGATCCAGCCCGCGACCACTCCGGCCGCCTCCGCGGCGATGTAGAGCGTGCCGACCGCCAGGGCGGCGTGGAACTGGGAGAGCAGCAGTATGGGGACGGCCAGGTTGAGCGCCTCGATGCCGACCTTTACCCCGGAGACCGCCGCGGCGTAGTAACGGAACCGGCTTTTCTGCTCCGGGGAGGGCTCCGGAGCGGGCGGAGCGGGTCGGGAGGAAGCTTCGGCCGGCGCGGCCGCGGTCAGGCCGGCGGCGGAGCCGTTGCTGGCGGGCGCGAAGCCGGATGAATCGGCGGCCGCGGGGCGCAGACCCTCGAGAACGAGTTGCAGCTCCTCGGCGCCGCCGCGCAGGCCTTCAGAGGCGGCCTGGCGGTCTTGCGCCGCGGCCAAGCCGGGCGCCGCCTCGGCCGCCAACACTCCGATCTTCTCGGCGAAGGGGATTTCGGCGGATGGCTGGAGGATAGGCGCGGCGGCCGCGGGTTGAAGCCGAGGCGCGGCGAATGACCGAAGCTCGGGGAGCGGCGTCCGGCCCAGGCTGGGCTGGGTCAGCGCCGGGAAAAGCCCGAGGGGGCCGGCATCGGCGCGGACGGGGACGGCCCGGACGGAGCCGGCCGGGGCCGGCCGCGCGGCCGCCGTGGTCCGGGCCAGGGCCGCCCAAGCGGCGGGTCCGGGAGAGAGCAGGGACAGGAGGGCGGACAGGATGAAGGCGAAGACGCGCCGCGTGGGCATGAACCAAGATTACACAAGCGCCGGGGGCACGGGATACGGACCTTTGGGGAATCGCCGGCCGGGAA
>JAQUMZ010000312.1 GCA_028717865.1 Elusimicrobiota bacterium
GGGAGGTCGCGGCACCCGCGCAGCCGCGGCGGGTCTGGAATGCGGACGCCTCGCGCAGGATCGTCCGCAGACCCAGAATGCCGGCCTCGATCGGCCCGTTGCCCATAAGCCGCTCACTCCCTCGGTCCGTAGCGCCGCGGCCGCCGCCGCGAAAAGGCCAGCGACCAGTAACCGGCCGTCGCGGCCCGCGTTTCCCCGGTGAACGAAAAGGGGGCCTCCGCGTCGTCCTCGCTCCGCCAAAGCCGGTCGCCGAGGGCGGGCGAGGGCCAGTCCGCCCGGGCCAGCGCGACCCAGATCCGCTCCTGGTCCTGCTCGCGCAAGGATTGCAGCTCAGGCGGGCCGCGGTCGTAGGGCCCGACCAGGGCCGTAAGCTCCAGCCGCGGCCCGCCGGCGGCCGGCTCGACGGAGACGCTTTGCCCGAAGCCCCGCAACAGCGCGGGCATCGCGGCCGCGTCGACCAGCGCGTCGTAGACCGTGCTCATCGGTTACGCCGCGGTCGTGATGTTCGACAGCAGGAAGCCGCACTCCGTATAGAGCACGACCTCGTCGACGTCGTGGCGGACCCGGACGATGTCCGAGCGCACCGGCTCGTCGCGGTAGCTCTCGACCGCCCCGCCTACCTGGCTGCCGTCCTCGGTCCAATGGAATACGCGGCCCACGCAGGGCTCGCGGAAATCCCGGCTGGTGGCGATCCGCCCGATCCAGGCGTATTCGTCGCTCCAAATCTGGGCGATCGAGGCGTCCTGTCCCTCGTTGGCGCTGTTCTTGGCCGAGCCGGCCACCAGCACGAAGGGCAGGTCGAAACACTGGGCGAGCTGCTCGACGGTGATGTCGGCGGCCCGGGTCGGATAGCCGGCCCCGGCGGCCGCGATGCGGTCCTTGATCTGGTCCAGGTTCCGCAGCGCCCGGAAGACCTTGCGGTTGAAGACGATCGCGTTGGGCCACAGGCCGGTGTTGTCCCAGACTTTCTGCACGGCGTATTCCACGTCGTTCAAGGGGACGGCGTCGGTCTTGTGGTTGCTGTCCCACTCGTTGGTCACGGCCAAGGTGAGGCTGGCGCCGGTGTAGGTCGCGGCGTCGAAGAGCAAATCGGCGACCCGCTTCTCCTGATTCCGCAGCACCACGTCCAGGGCCCGCGCCGCGGAGACCAGCTCGGCGTCGAAGTAGTCGGCGTACATCCGGGCCTCGCGGTCGTCGACCGGTTCCTCGGCCCCGTGCTCCTCGCAGGCGTAGGACGCGCTGGTGAAGGTCCATTCGCTGCGGGCGTAGCCGCCGCCGGGGGCCCGCTTGGTCTCGCGGTTTTCGAGCAGCTGCTCGATGGGGATCTTGCCGAACGTTCCGGCCTGCCGGGCCACGTCGACCACCGGCAGGGCCCGCAGGCCGATGAAACCGGCCCGGTCGGCCGCCAGGTCGAATTCCTCCAGGCTCGCGCTCAGGTCGGGCCGCAGCGTGGCCAGGGTGGATGAGGGAGAGGGCATCGGGTGGTCTCCTGTCAAAGGGGGCCGCGGCGTCTGCGGCGCGGGCCCCGCGGTTTTCTTGTCCGGACTCCTATGCTTTGCGGCTCGGGCGCGGCGCTACTCGCCGGTCGAGGGTCCGCCGCGGGCGTGGCGCAGCACCTCGATCACGTCGCCGTCGGCGGTGGCCGCCTCCAGACTCGTGCCGACACAGAAAATGCCGCTGCCGGCGGTGGCGGTGATCTTGCCGACCGCGGCGGTGTAGACGTCGGCCCCGGCCGCGATCTCGCCGCTGGCGACCATCTTGCAGGTCCCGGCGGCGGTCCGCAGCCGCACGGCAACGGCATCGCCGCTGACCGCCCGGTTCAAGACCGTGCCCAGCTCGCTATCGGCCGCCCCGGCCACGGCCAGCACGCCGGCGGAGAGCTTTACGCGCAGGTGCTGCGCGATCGTCTCGCCGGCCGTGAAACTCCTGGTGTTGGTATCGACGTATTGACCCATGATGGCGGGCCCTCCTGTGGTTCGCGTGTCGTTCACCGCAGAAGCCGCGGAGACGAATTGCTCTGCGCTCTCTGGGTCTCCGCGCTGCGTATTTCCTCGTGCTAGCCGCGGAACTTGCGCCCCGCGTTGCCCTCGGCCACCAGGGCCTCCCGCAGCGCGGGGTCCCGCCGCAAGACCATCTGCGCGGCCAGATGCCGCGGGCGGCCGGCCGCCACCAGCTCGGCCACGGCGGCGTCGAGCCGTTCCTTGGCGGTGCCGCCCTCGCCCTCCGTCCCGCCCGGGCGGCTGCCGACCGGCGCGGCGCCCGGCATGTTGGCCCGGGCCTCCAGCTCGGCGATCCGTTTTTGGCCGGCGGCGATCGCTTCTTGCTGCTGTTGCATCCAGGCGGCCCGGGCCTGGTCCAACGTGGCCCGCCGCTCCAGTTGTTGGCAAAGGAACTCCGGCGGCGCGCCGGCGCAGCCCTGCTTGAGGTCTTCGTAGCTCGCGCCGCGGGGCTGCGGCGGCGCCGCGGCCGCCGGCTGCGGCTGCGGTTGGGCCGGCGCTTGGGGTTCGGCGGCCAACAGCGTGGTCTGCGTCTCGCTCATGGCGATGGTGCTCCTGGTTCTGGTGGGACCGGCGGCCGGCTGCCGTTGCAGCGCCGCCAGCGTGGTCTCAAACGTCTGGATGCCGTCGATGAGCCCTTTCGAAAGGGCCTCGGCGGCCAGGAAGATCCGGCCGTCGGCGGCCTCCTCCAGGGCCGGGACGCTGCGGCCCCGGCGGATGCCGGCCAAGAATTCCGCGCCGATCGCGTCGACGGTCTTCTGCCAGTCGGCCCGCTGGGCGGCGGTGATCGCCGTCCCGAAGGCCCCGGCCGATTTATAGGGCCCGGTGTCGATCGCGACGGCTTCGACGCCCATGTTGGCGAAGAACCGGGAGAAGTCGTAGGTCAGCATCCGCACGCCGATCGAGCCGACCTCGTCCAGCCGTCCGGCGAAGATCCTTTGGGCCTGGCTGGCGACCCAGTAGGCGGCCGAGGCGGCCAGCCCGGCCACCTGGGCCCAGACGGTCTTTTGGCGGCGGGCCTCCCAGACGGCGTCGACCAGCTCGGCCAGGCCGTCCACGCTGCCGCCGGGCGAATCGACCCGCAGCAGGATCGCCTTGGCCTGGGCGCTGCCGGCCGCGGCCCGGACGGCGTCGGTTACCAGCTCGGTCGCGCTGCTGTCGAAGGCGTAGTGGAACGCCGAGAGGCCCTTGACCAGCGGCCCGGCGATGTCGACCACCGCCACGCCCTCGACGATCGACAGCGGGGAGGCGGGCCGCCAGCCGTCCGGCGGCCGCAGGGCCTCCAGCGGCGAGTGGGCCAGCGTCTGTTCGATCCGCGCCCAGGCCCTCGGGTCGATGGACCAGAGGGCCCCGGGCACGCTCAGCGGCTGCTCGTGGCTCGGCATCGTTCTATGAGACCTCCGCGGCCGCGGCCGGCTCGGCTTCCCGGTCGAGCCCGGCGGCCACCGAGACGGTCAGGCCGTCGGGCGTCGGCAGGCTCAGCAGCTCCCGCCAGTGGACGGGGTTTTGATCCGCGATCTCGGCGTTCATGGCGATGGCCGCCTGCTTGGCCGCCCGGATCTCCTTGGCGTTGTCCTCGACCGCCTCGCTCCAGATGTCGTCCCAGTCGGCGCCCCGCTGGGCGTGCAGCCGCCGCGGGCTGGTCAGCACGTTCCGCAGCCGCATCAGGTCGGCCGATGCGTCTTTCAGAGGCTCGATGTAGGGCCAGCCCGGCGGATTCCACCGGTGCCGCAGCAGCGCCGGCCCGACGACCTCGGCCCGTCTGGCGAAGGCCGCGTCGGCGGCCTGCCACTGCCGGAGCTTCCAGTGGTAGACCGGCGCGTGCAGCCGGCGGATCAGCCACCGCTGGTGCTGGCGGAACCGTTCGCGGGCCTGGTCCATCGCGCCCCGCCAGCCCGAGAAGTTCGTCTGCGAGCTGTCCAATAGCAGGATCTCCAGCGGGGCG
>JAQUMZ010000313.1 GCA_028717865.1 Elusimicrobiota bacterium
CGTTCCTTGCTTATCTTGCTTTCCTCAAAGAGTCAACCGCAGGGAACTTTTTACCGCCCTCAATCGTATATAAAGAAATGGCACGAAGACCTCGCTTCGCTACGATCGGCGGGATATATCATGCGTATTCCCGAGGCAATAATCGGCAGGCGATATTTCTGGAAGCGCGCGACTATGCGTTTTTCTGCGGCTTGCTGTCCCGGGCGGCGGAGCGCTTCACCTTGCGCATTTTCGCGTTCTGCTTGATGCCCAACCATTTTCATTTGCTTGCCGGAACCATGAAGCATTCGTTGTCGGATGCCATGGGCTGGCTATTAACATGTTACGCCATGTATTTCAATCGCGGCCAGAGCCGCCAGGGACACCTTTTCCAAGATCGTTTCAAATCGCCCGCGTGCGCGAACGATCGCTATTTCATGGAATTGCTGCGCTATATCCATTTGAATCCGCTTCGCGGCGGACTTGTCAAGCAGCCCGAGCAGTGGCCTTGGAGCGGCCATAAACGGTATGTCGGCGGAAAGGAGCACGATTTTGTCGATAGCGGTTTCGGATTATCGCTTTTCGACGAAGACGCGACGCTTGCCGTCAAAAAGTATCTTCAGTTTTTGAACGAGGGACTGGACCGCGGCTATCCTTCAATGCCGGTCGAACCTAAACGAACCGAGGCGGCGGGTTGCGTCAAGCCAACGCGGATGCCAGCGGCGGTGCTGGAACCGTCGGCCCGCTCGCTCGATGCCATTGCCGCCGAGCTTGTCCTTGCAACCGGAGTGAGCATGTCCGCGCTGCGGCTGCCATCTTTGCGTTTGACGCGAGTCGTCGAAGTTCGGAGGGAATTGATCCGCGCCGCGATTTCGGCGGGCTTTCGGCCGGCGGCCATAGCCCGCTATTTGAACTGTAGCGCCTCGGTTATTACGAGAGCCCTGATTTAATAAAGTTACAGGGCTCCAAACTTCGCAAGGGAAGCAAGGAACGTCCCCCCATTATTTAAGCCTTGGCTACCAACTGGCGCATTTCTTTGAGGTAGGTGACGGCTTGGGCGACTTCCTTGTAGGGGATGCGGACGCCCTTCTTGGACCAGCCCTTGTAAGTGGGGTCGTCGACCCATTCGCGCAGGTCCACGCCGGTGGTGTCCCTGAATATGGTTATGCGCAAGACGAGTTCCACGCCCGCTTTCTTCGGGAAGCGCGCTAGTTCCTTGTCCTCGAGCGTGTCCGGCTCCTTGGGCAGCTTAGCCAATGCGGGAATGACCCCGTCAAGCAGGGCCGCGTTCATGGTGATTCCCGATTTGGTGGGGCCTGTATATGATTCTCCGATGATGAACGTCCGAATCGAGCCGTATCTGTACCCTTTATACTCGTCCACGTAGAATTTAATCTGAGTGGTATCGGAAAGAGAGATTGTTCCCAGCTCTTTAAGCGGTTTGAATTCCCTGTTCTCTGCCATGGCAACCTCCTGCGACTATGCGCATATCATAGCACACTCGCAAATTATATAATACTCGCGGATGTTTACACTTATTTTAATATTTCTTCTCATAACGGCCAATGCCTTCTTCGTTCTGATGGAATTTTCCCTGGTAAAGGTGCGTTCGACCCAGATCGAGATGCTGGCCCGCCGTGGGGACTTGAGGGCCGTTCAAGTCCAGGGGATGCTGCAGCGCCTGGACGATTACCTGGCCGCCTGCCAGTTCGGCATCACCATCATCAGCCTGGCCTTGGGCTGGATCGGCGAGCCCTTCCTGGCGCATTGGCTGAGCGGTCTCTTGGCGTCCCTCCACATCAACCTGTCGTCCGGCCTGCTGCATCCCGTATCCTTCGGCGTGGCGCTCGGCTTGCTGTCCTTGGGGCATATCGTCCTGGGCGAGCTCGTGCCCAGGGCCATCGGCATCCAGAAACCGGACATCATTTCGCTGTGGGGCGCCATCCCCTTGATCGTTTTCGCGCGGGTCCTGCGGCCGTTCGTCTTGTCCATGGCCGGCCTTTCCAAGGGCATCCTGCACATGCTCGGCTTGAAGGCCGCCGCGGAATCCGAGTCCGCAGTCAGCGAGGAGGAGATGCGCATCCTCCTGGGCGAGACCCAGGAAAAGGGCTCTTTCCCACTGGAAAGGCTGATCCTGCTCGAAAATCTCTTCGATATGGGCTCGGCCAAGGTCGCCGACGCCATGGTCCCCGCCGACAGGGTGGTCTTTCTTTCCTTGCGCAAGACGTGGGCCGAGAATCTGGAAACCATACGGTCTCGGCGCTTCTCGCGCTATCCTCTTTGCGCGGACGGGCTCGACAGCCTCGTGGGCATGGTTCACGTCAAGGACCTAGCCCTCAAGGGGGCCGCGGTCCCGCCGAACCTGCTCGAGCTCAAGCGCGAACTGGCCGAGGTTTCGGAGGCGGATCTGCTGGAGAAGCTGGTCAAGCTTTTTCCCGACAAAGGCATCCATATGGCCGCGGTCAGGAACGCCCAGGGCCGCGTCGCCGGCCTGCTGACCCTGGAGGACATACTGGAGGAGTTGGTCGGGGAAATCCACGACGAGTTCGATCTGCCCGAAGCCTGGAACCTGTCCGACATGGTCGTGCCGCGGGCGGTGGCGGTCGGCTTGCAGGCCTCCGACCGCAAGGCGGCGGTGGCGGCCTTGCTGGCGCGGCTGAAGGAGGCCGCTCCGGAGCTCAACGAGGAGGAGACCCTGCGCGCCGTCATGGAGCGGGAGGCCAAATTTTCCAGTTCGGTAGGCCGGGGCGCCGCGGTGCCCCACGCGCGCCTGGCCAACCTGTCCCGGCCGCTGGTCGCCGTCGGCCGGTTCGCCAAGCCGGTCCCCGGGGCGACGCCCGACAACGTCCCGGTGCGCTTGGTCTTCCTGATTCTGACCCCCGCGGCCTTCCCGATCATCCAACTGCGCGTGCTCAGCCGCATCGCCGCCATCCTGGTCAACGAGAACTTGCGCCGCAAGCTGCTGCGCGCCAAGGGCGCCGACTCCCTGCTCGATACCTTGCGCACGGCCGACACGCTGCTGGCCGCCTGACTTTGTATCATATCCCAACCATGAGCCAGGACCAACCCCGCCGCGTGGCGATCCTCGGCGCCGGACTCACGGGACTGGCCGCCGCCTACGAGCTGAGCCGTTCCCGGCCCGGCGAGCGTCCGGTCGAGGTCGCGGTTTTCGAGGCCGAGACGCGCGTGGGCGGACGCCTGCGCACCGACGGGCACGAGGACGCGGTTTTCGAGGCCGGGGCCTACGCCCTGAATTCCCGCCGGCCGCAGGCCTTGGAACTGGCCCGGGAGCTGGGCTTGGGCGGCAAGGAGATTCGCGCCCGGGATTTGGGGCCGCCGGCCGTGGTCTGCGCGGGCCGCCTGCATCGCTTGCCCGCGGGCCTGCGCGGCGACGGGCCGCCGCGGCTGCTGCCCGTGCTGGGCAGTCCTTTGCTCAGCTGGAAGGGCAAGCTGCGCCTGCTGTGCGAGCCGGCGGTGCGCGGCCTCGACGGCGAGGCGGACGAGCCGCTGGCGGCGTTCCTGGCCCGGCGCCTGGGGCCGGAGGCGGCCGAGGCGCTGGCCGTGCCGCTGCTCGAGTCGGGCTGCGCCGGCGACGCTTCGGCGCTGTCCGCGGTCAGCGGCGCGCCGGGCCTGGTCGAGCTGGAGCGCCGCGGCGGGCTGCTTCGGGGCTTGGCGCGGGGCGGCTGGCCCGTTTGCGGCCTGGAGCCCGGCGGCGCGGCGGCGGTCCGGTTCCAGGGCGGCCTGCGGGTCCTGTCCGAGGCCATCGCCGCCCGGTTGCCCCGGCCGGCCCTGCGGCTGGGCTCGGCGGTCACGCGCCTGGTCCGGCGCGGCGCGGCCTGGGAGGTGCGCGCGGAACGCGGCGCCGAGAGCTTCGACGCCGTGATCGCCGCCCTGCCCGCGCCGGCCCTGGCCGGCGTCGTGGGAAACCTCGATCCGGAGCTGGCCGGCATTCTGCGCGG
>JAQUMZ010000314.1 GCA_028717865.1 Elusimicrobiota bacterium
CGGGCGACCTTGAAAAACGCCGCCTGCTCCGTATCCGGCAGCAGCGGCTCCGGACGCCGCCGCAGCCGCACCACCGCGGAATCCACCTTGGGCCGCGGCCGGAACGCATCCGGCGGCACGTCCAGCTCCCGTTCGGCCTCGGCGCGCAGCAGGACCGAAAGCGTCAGCAAGCCGTAGTCCCCGCCCCCGGTCCGGGCGGTTATACGATCCGCCACCTCCTTTTGGAACATCAGCACGGCTTGCGTCCAGAGCGGCCAGGAGAGGATGCGCTGCAGTATGGGCGTGGCCACCGCGTAAGGAAGGTTGGCGGCGACCTTCCAGGAGCCGGTCAGCCGCTCCAGCTCGAACTCCAGGAAATCGGCCTGGACCACGGTCAGATTGGCGGGCATATGCAGGGACGGCCCCAACTGCGCCGCGAGCAGCTCGTCGAGCTCGACCGCCACCACCCGGCGCGCCCGGGCGATCAGCGCCCGCGTAAGAATGCCGCGCCCGGGTCCGATCTCCAGGACCTGGTCCGCCGGCTCCAGGCGCGCGGCCGCCGCGATGGCGTCGCGCACTCTTTCGTCCACGAGATAATGCTGATCGAGCCGCGCGCCCATCAGACCGGACTCGCCAGCTCGCCGCGCAGCCGGCGCAGGATATCCTCGCCCGTCTTCCAGACGTCGCCGGCCCCCAGGGTCAGGACCACGTCGCCCGGACGCAACTGGCGCAAGGCGTCGATCGGACCGGAAAAGGCGGCTCCGGGCACCTTGGCCCGGCGCAGGGAATCGAGCACGAGCGCGGAGCTCACGCCCGGCCGCGGAGCCTCGCCGGCGGGATAAATATCCATGACGTAGACCAGGTCCGCGCCCCGAAAGGCCGGCCCGAATTCTCGGCGCAGCAGGCTGGTGCGCGAATAGCGGTGGGGCTGGAACACCACCACGAGCCGCCCTTTCCACAAGGCGCGCACGGAGCCCACCGCGGCCCGGATCTCGGTGGGATGGTGTCCGTAATCGTCTATGAATTCGACCCCGCCCGCCCGGCCCAAACGGTCGAGCCGGCGGCCCACGCCCGCGAAGCGCGCCAAGCCGCGCACGAGGCCGGCCAGGGGCAGGCCCAGGAAACGCCCGGCGGCCAGCGCGGCCAGGGAATTGACGACGTTATGCCGGCCGGGCACGGCCAGGCGCACGCGGGCGGCCCGGCGGCCCTGGAAATAGGCCTCGTAGCGGGACCCCTCCCGGCTCAGGGCCAGGCTCCGGGCGCTCCAATCGGCCCGCGGCGCCAGGCCGTAGGTGACGACCCGGGCCCGCAGCCCGTCGGCCAGCGCGCGAGCCCGCTGGTCGTCGGCGCAGAGGACCGCCGCCCCGTAAAAGGGCAGGCGCGCCAAATGCCGCCGGAAGGAGTCGATCAAGTGGGACATGGTCTTGTGAAAATCGAGATGGTCGTTGTCGATGTTCGTGACCACGGCCACCAGCGGGGAGAGCTGGACGAACGACCCGTCCGATTCGTCGGCCTCGGCGACGAGGTGCTCGCCCAGGCCCAAGCGCACGCCGGCGCCGATATTCTTGACCTGCCCCCCCACGATCATGGTGGGCCGGGCTCCAGCCGCCGCCAGCGCCATGGCCGTCATCGCCGTCGTCGTGGTCTTGCCGTGGGAGCCGGCCACCGTGATCGTCTGCTTCATGCGTCCCAGCTCCGCCAGCATCTCGGCGCGCGCTATGACCGGGACCCCGGCGCGGCGCGCCGCCGCCGCCTCCGGGTTATCGGGCCGCACGGCCGAGCTGAGCACGACCACCTGCGCGCCGCGCGCGTGGGCCGCCCGATGCCCCTGGCGCACGCGCACCCCCGCCGCCTCCAGCCGCCTGGTGATCTCGCTGCGCTTGAGGTCCGAGCCGGAGACCTCGTAGCCGAGGTTGGCCAGCAGCTCCGCGATGCCGCTCATGCCCACCCCGCCCACGCCGACGAAGTGCACGCGCCGCACGAAGCGGCGCATGTGGCCCGGCTCGCCGGCGGCCTTCATCGCGCCGGCGCCCGGGGCGGCGCGGCCGGGACCGCCGGGCGCAGCAGCCACTTGATGCCCTCGGCGGCGGGCCGGCACTTGGCGTCGAGCCGCAGGGCCTCGCGCAGGGCCGCCAGGGCGAGCGCCTCGTCGCCGGCCATGACCGCGGCCACGCCCCGACCCAGCGCCGCGGGCACGCTGCCGGGGTCCAGCCGCGCGGCGCACGCGAAGGCGTCGGCCGAGCGCTGGCCGTCGCCCATGACGGCGTAGCCCAGTCCGGTCGCCACCCACCAGTCGCTCTGGTCCGGATGGGCGACGGCCTCGCCGGCCTCGGGCAGGACCTCCTCGACCAGGCCGAGCCAGCCCGTGCCCATCACCCACAGGCCGAGATCGTTGCCCACCTGGCGGGGCTCGTAGGAAACCTTGGGCGGCGTCTGGGCGTCCTCGCGCCCGGCGGGAGCCTCGGCCAGGCGCGTGAAGGTGAGGTTCATGCCCAGGCGCGCGTCGGTGTCCGGCGGCGCGTCCTTGAGCAGTTCCTCCAATTCGGCCTGCACCTGCCGGATCTGCGCGGAGCGCTCCTCGGGCTTGGCGGCCCGCAGTTGGAAGCGCCGCCGCACGGCCTTGGGCGCCCCCTCCGAATCCGAGAGCCGGCGCGACAGCGCCTTGCGCAGGGAGGAGGCGCTCTCCGGCGCCGCCCGGACCAGCTTGGGCTTGGGCAGGAAGACCGCGTCGACCTCCATGACCGCGCTCTGCTCCAGGGGGATGCGCTCCAGGTTGCGGGAAAAGACCGACAAGGGATCGCTCGCGGGCGGCTGGGCGGCTTCGGCGGGAGAATCGCCCCCGCCGGAGGCTCCTTTCCCGCCGGAGTAGGAAAGCGAGAGGCGCAGGCCGCCGCCGCCCGCCTCCGGGGTCAGGTGGAAGGCCTCCGTCAGGACGGCCCGGGCGCGCTTGAAGTCGCCGTCCGAAAGATAAAGGCGCGCCAGGCGCAGGCGGGCCACGGCGTCGCGCTGCTTGAGGTCCACGGCCTTGCGGAAGCTGCGCAGGGCGCCGGCGCGCCCGCCCATGCGTTCCTCGGCCGCCCCCAGCTCCAGCAGCGCGTCCTCGAACTCGGGATAATAGCGCAGCGCGCTGCGCAGGGCCTCCACGCAGTCGGCGTCGCGGCCGAGCTTGCGGTAGAGCATCCCGAGCTGGAAATGGTAGAGCGGATTCTTGGGATCGAGCGCGACGGCGCGCCGGGTATGCTCCAGGGCGTCGGCCATCAGGCCCAGAGACTCCTCGATGGAACCCAGGTTCATCTGCGCGTCCCCGCGGTTTCCGTCGATCCGCGCCGACTTCTGGAAAGCCTCGTAGGCGCCCCGGGAGTCCCCCTTCCAAGCCAGCGATATCCCGATCAGCAGCCAGGCCTGCGCGTTGCGGGGGTCGAGCTCCAGGCCCTTGCGATACTCCTCCAGGGAAAGCTCCACCTGGCCGTTCCAATAATAAGCCACGCCCAGCATGACGTGCGTGGTCGGATCCGAGGGGTTGGCGGCCACCGCGCGCGTGAACTGCCGCACCGCGGCCTCGTATTGCTTGGCGTCGAGGAGTTTCGCCCCCTGGCGCAGGCCGCGGTCGGCCTGCGCCGCCATGATCTGATCCCAGACCGTCTCCCGCTGCGGCTCGGCGCGGCCGGCCGAGGCCGACGGCGCCCACGCCAGCACAAGCAGAGCGGCCGCCAGCAGCGCGCGCAAATGCGGCAGCATGCGCCGCAGCGCCTGCGAACGGTGGCTGATCTCGTTTTTCTCGGCCAGGCCCATCTGGGCCAGGGTCTGGCCCCGGCCTGGGACGAAGAAGATGGGGTCGTAGCCGAAGCCGCCCGCCCCGGCGGGCGCCTCGGCGATGACGCCCTCCAGGCGGCCCGCCTCCACGAGTTCGCGGCCGCCGGGGCCGCGCAGGACCATGACGGTCCGGAAAG
>JAQUMZ010000315.1 GCA_028717865.1 Elusimicrobiota bacterium
ATCGGCCGGCCGGCGCCGGCCAAGCATTCCGCGGACTGAAGGCGACCGCGAGGGACCGGGAGGCCTGCGATGGATAAGGAGTCGATCGGCTGCGCGAAGAAATTGCTGACTCCCTGGCTCGCGGGCATCATCGCCCTGGTCCTGGTGAGCGTAGTATACTTCGCCGTCAAAGGCCGGGACGCCGGCGTGCCGGCGCCCGCGCTGCTGGCCCAGCCCCAGCCGGCGCGCAACCGCCCGGCCGCGGCGGCGGCCGCGGGAGAATCATACCACCAGCTGGTGGACTTGATCCGGCCCTCGGTGGTGGGCATAAGCCTGCCCGGCGCCCAGCCCTTCCTGCAGGCCTGGCCCGGCCCGGGCGGCGCCCTCGGCGCCGGCGCGCCGGGCGCGGCCTTCTACCATTGCCCGATCTGCCGGACCGGACGTTATCTGGCCCCCGGCGCCCTGCCCCGCTGCCCGGCCTGCGGGAACATGATGCTGGGCCAGCTGGGACAAGCCCAGGCCTGGGCTCCCGACAGCCAACAGCCGGCCGCCCCGGCCCCCTCGGGGCCGGGCAAGCGGGAGGAATTCCTGCAATGCCCCAACTGCGGAATAAAGGTCCAGCAGTCGCCGGGCATACCCTGGGCAGGGGCGGTCTGCCCGTCCTGCAAAACCATGATGGCGCACATCATACGCGAGACCGAGGCCGCGGGCGCCGCCCCGGCCGCGCCGCCCCCGGCCGCGGCCCAGCCGCAGGCCCTCGCCCAGGCCTTGCCCGGCGGACTGCCGGCCGGCTCCGCCATCGGAGCCGGCGTCATCGTGTCCCGCGCCGGCCACGTCCTGACCAACTACCACCTGGTCGCGGGCCAGGCCGCCATAACCGTGACCATATTCTCGCCGCAAGGGCCCCAGGCGGTGCTCGCGACCATGGAGGGGGCCTCGCCCGCCGACGACCTGGCGGTGCTGCGCCTGTCCCAGGTCCCCATGCCCCTGCCCGTGGCCGCCCTGGGCGACTCGGACGCGGTCAACGTCGGAGACACCGTTCTGGCCCTGGGCAATCCATTCGGTCTGTCCCAGACCGTCACCGGCGGCATAATCAGCGCCAAGCGCCGCAGCATCAGCATCGACGGCCGCGCCTACCAGAATATCTTCCAGACCGACGCGCCGATAAATCCGGGCAATTCGGGCGGTCCGCTGGTCAACCTGCGCGGAGAGGTCATCGGAATCAATACCGCCAGCTTCGCGCCCATGCAGACCCATACCGGGCTGGGCTTCGCAATTCCCATCAACCGCGCTCGCGCCACCCTGGGCGCGTTCCT
Organism: Elusimicrobiota bacterium; assembly: GCA_028717865.1. GTDB lineage: Bacteria > Elusimicrobiota > Elusimicrobia > UBA1565 > UBA9628 > UBA9628. Next base: position 1,296 of record JAQUMZ010000315.1, read on the forward strand.
CGAATTTTCCCCCACCCAGCCGGTGGCCTGGCGTCCGGGACTGGGCTGCCTGCGCGCCGCCCCCGTGGCCCAGGCCGCAGCGCCCGCCCCGGCCCCCAACGAGGACTCTCCGGCCTGGGTCGGAGTGGAGTTCCAGCTCATGAACGACGTGCTGGCCGAGCAACTCAAGGTGCCGTTCGACCGGGGCATACTGGTCAGCCAGGTCTTCCCGAATTCGCCCGCGGCCATGGCGGGCCTGGAGCGCGGCGACGTCATCTATCGGGTCGATGGCCGCCGGATCAACGACGAGACCCAGTTGCGCCTGTTCCTGGCGGACAAAAAGCCCGGCGACGTCGTCAACCTCGTGGTGTTCCGGGACGGCAAGAAGGTCGCCATCGACCTGGAGTTGGCCGGCGGCTCCTTCCAGAAGGCGGCCGCGGCCATGGCGCCGCAAACCACGGACCTGCTGGAGGGCTCCGAGATAGAGGCCGGCACGGCCGACATCGTGTCCCTGGGCCTGACCGTGGACAAGATCACCCCGGAAGTGGCCTTCGCCTACTCCCTGCCGGTGACCCAGCAAGGCGTGCTCATCGCGGGCGTGGAGGGCCTGGCCATGGATCAGGGCATCAAGGAAGGCGACGTGATCGTGAGCGTCAACGGCCGCTCCACGCCCGACTTGGTCTCGCTGTTCAAGGCTTTGAAGAAGTGCAATCTGCGCCGGGGGGTCGACCTGGAGGTGACGCGCCAGGGCATACCCGTGCGCGTGCTCATAAGGGACAATCCCACGCCCATGACCCAGGGGGTCTGACCGGAGGCGCGCGACATGCGCAAGCATTGGGCCGAGTGGCTGCTGCTGGGGATATTGGCCATCGGGCTGGTCAATCTCGGCATGCTCCTTTTCCGGGGCCGCTTCGTGGTTGAGATCGACGAGGCCGCCGGCCTGATCCAGCGCAGTTCCCTATCGGTGCCTAAAGCCAGGGGCTATCCGGCCAATTACCAGCCCATGGCCGCTCCGGATGGCGTGACCGGGGCGACGCCGCGCATCATAGCCGTGCGCGTAGAGAACTTCATCCAGCGGCTGCGTCCGGCCGTGGTCGGTATAAGAGGAGGAGGAGGAGGAGCGGCGCCGCTTTGGACCCAGGCCTGGGGCGCGGCGCGGCCCGCGCCCGCCCATTGGAACGTGGGCAGCGGAGTGATCGTGCATCCTCGGGGCTTCATCATCACCCACTATCACGTAGTCGCCGCGGGCCCGGACATCCGGGTCGCGGTATTCGCTCCGGAAGGCCTGCGCGACTACGAGGGCCATATCGTGGCCGCGGACCCGGCCAAGGACCTCGCCTTGCTCAAAATCGAAGCCCTCGCCCCCCTGGTCTCCATGCCCTTGGGGGACTCCGACCTGGTCCGCACCGGCGACCAGGTCCTGGCCATCGGCAACCCCTTCGGCCTGACCCAGACCGTGACCAAGGGCATCATAAGCGCGCGGCGGCGCAGCCTCATGGTGGGCTCCCAACCGATGAGCGACCTGATCCAGACCGACGTTCCCATCAACCCGGGCAACTCGGGCGGCCCGCTCTGCGACCTGCGCGGCCGGCTGATCGGCATCAACGTGGCCATTTATTCGCCCGTGGAGTCGGTATTCACGGGGGTTAGCCTGGCCATCCCGGTCAACGAGGTCAAGGCCCTCTACGGCAACTACATGGATTTCACACAGCAGCCGGTGGACTTCGTATGGCCCGGCGCGCCGCGCGGTTCCTGGCCGGCGCGGATCGCGGCCCAGCCCGCCGCGTTGGGCGGCCCCGCGGATCCCGGCCGCGTGTCGCCAGCCGCCCGGATCATGCCCTCGCCCGGCGAGGGGATCGAGGAGATCGCCTGGCTGGGCATAGACTTGGTGCCGGAGGTCGACGGGGTGCAGATCGACGAGATCGAGGGCATCTCGCCCATGGAGGCGGGATTGCAGGCGGGCGACGTGCTCAAGTCCATCAACGGCATGCCCACCCCGGACATGTACGCGGTCAAGGACGCGATCAAGAACGTTCCCTTGCGCACCGGGCAGGCCGTGGTACTGGACGTGTTCCGGCCCCGGGACAACCGGGGCCTGTTCATCGCCTTCCGGCTCAAGAAGTGGGACATCAGGGGCAGATAACGTCATGGACGAGGATTTGGAGCGGCTGCGCGCGCAAGCCCGGCGCCTGGACCATATGGGTCACTTGGCCCGCCGCTCGGCCGCCACGCCCGATGGGCTGCGGGCCGCGGCCAGTTATTGGCGGCAGGCCCGGGAGCTCTACCGCCGCGGCGGCGAGGCCGGCAAGGCGGCGGAACTGGAGGCGCGCCTGGGCCGGCTGGTTTCCCGGCTGGTCGGGCTGCCGGGCCGCTTGGCGCGGGCCAACGCTTCCGGCTTGGAGGCCGCGTTGGAACCGGACCTGCCCAGAACCGAGGTCTGGTCGCGCGGCCGCAACGGCCGGGCCTTCCGGGCCTGGCATTCCTTCCTGACCATCGGCTGCTTCGGCTTCGGGGGCCCCATGGCGGTCTGGAGCCTTCTGCATAACGAGATGGTGAAGCGCCACAAGGTCCTATCCAACCGGGATTTCCTGGAAGCCGCGGTCCTGGGCGACATACTGCCCGGTCCCGTGACCATGGACATCGTGACCTACAC
>JAQUMZ010000316.1 GCA_028717865.1 Elusimicrobiota bacterium
AGCGGGCCATGCGCTCGAATTCGGGGCCGATCGAGCCGGCGGCGCGCATCCGCTCCGCGATCTGGAACGCGATCATGTGCCCGAGCGGGTAATGCGGCAGGTAGAGATTCTCATTGATCATGTGGGAGTATATCGCGAGCAGCGGGGTATCCTTGCCGCCCAGCACCGGCGCGTAGTATTTATTCCAGATCGACCGCGCCGACTCTTGCACCGCCGCCTTCAGCTCGGCCGGGGACGCTTGCGGATGCGCGTACATCCAGCGCCAGGCCGCCATGTCCACGAGCGCCACGCCCGCGATCTCGTACGTCATCCAGAAATCGTTGATCGTGTCGAGGTTTTGTTGATCCGCGTCCGGGGCGGCAAGCCCCAGTAGCTCCAGGTCCCGGCCCTGGAATATGAAAGCCAGGGCCTCGGTGAAGGCGTTGTTGGGCACGCCGGCGAGCAGGGTGTGGTCGACGCCGTAGAGCGAGAATACGCTCTCGACGCAGTGGCCCAGCTCGTGCATGGCCACGTTGAAGCCCTTGTAGTTCATGCCCGTTTTTTCCACGCGCGTGAGCAGGTGGGCCGAGGCCGAGCGCATCCGCGGGCTCCAGGCGTAGCCCGAGCCTCGCGCGGGGTCGACCGCGATATGGGAGGCGACCATCCGCGCGGTGTCAGTGGAGAAGCCCAGTTTGGCCAGCAGATCGGGGATGTCATCCTGGAACGACTGCGCGGTGGGATATCTCTTCGTCACGATCTCGTCGAGCCGCGCCTCGGTGTAGGTCCCGCGGGACTTGAACCCGTCGTACCAGATGTCGAAAGGCTCGAGCGGCCGGCCCAGACGCTTGCGTATGACGGCCGCGACTTGGGGGACCAAGGGCGAGGAGACCACGGCTTCGAGCATCTCCCGGACGCGGGGCTCGGGGATTTCCCGGTTTTCGTCGAAGGCGCGGGAGATGAGCGTGGGCGCGGCCGGAGAGAAAGGATCGGCCTTGCGGTTGGCGAGGTAGTTGTCCCGCAGCAGGGCGTAGCGCGTGTCGGGTTCCGGAGCCGCGTCCATCGGCGCCTGGCCGGGTTGGGCCGGCTTGACGGCGTTGGAAACAGGCTCCCAGTCCGCGCCGGGGTTGTCGATGACGGCTTTCGGGATGGTTTGCGTTACGATGCGCTCCATGACCCTCTCGATGAGCCGCTGCCGCTCCGGACCCGCCGTGCCCTCGCGGTATTGGGCCTTGATCTCGTCGCGCAGGTTCCAGTGGGAGAGCAGGCGCATTTTCGGAGGGAACAGCCGCCGGCCGTCGGGGGTCAGGACGTGGTTCATCCATATGTTGTACTCGGCGATGTAACGGTTGGCCCGCGCCGCGGCCCGGGAAACCTCCAAGGACACTTCGGCCGGCACGCGCGTGGCGAAGCGCTGGGCCAGCCGGGCCTCGGCCCATTGCCGCCGCGTCCAGCCGCGCCCCTCGGACAGCCGCTGGCCCAGGGTGGTGACCGGGAAGTTCAGCAGGACCACGAAGGCCGCCTTGTTCGCGAAAAGGTCGTCGGCCAGGTGCGCCGAGGGGTCGTAGCCGGCGAAGGCCTGATCCAGGGGCAGGATGGGCCCGCGGTCGAGGTCGGACTGCTCCCGCAGCGCCCGCGAGACGGCGTTCAGGTGGCCGTCGATCGCCTCCAACATGGTCTCCCAGCGCGCGAAAAGGGTGTCGAGCGTGGCCTGGTCGCCCGCGAAATTGTCGCGCGCGAACGCCGCGAAGGCCGCCTGGTCGCCGTCGCTTTCGCGCCAGAGCGCCGCGACCTGGCGCAGGCCGCGTTCCAGGCGCGGGCGCTGGGATTCGCCGAATTCGGATGCCAGCTCGTCCGTCAGGGCATTTGGAAACGCGAAGTCGGCGGCCAGGGCCGGCCGCGCGGCCAAAGGCGCGAGGACAAGGAGCGCGGCGAAGAAATATCTGTTCATGGGAAAATCCTAGCAAAATTATTTGGCGCGCCTTATCTGGCGGCGACGGGCAGCAGCATGGGCATGCGCCGGAAATAGAACCAGCAGCCGGCCAGGCAGACGAGGCCGCCCAGGCAGACGGCCATGGGCGCGCCCAGCTTGTCGGCCGCGGCGCCGGCCAGAAAATTGCCTATGGGAGCCGTGCCCATGAAGGTGTAGGAGAAAAGTCCCATGATCCGGCCGCGCATCTCCTCGTCCGCGAGCGTTTGCAGCATGGTGTTGCAGGAGGCGAAGACGGTCATCATGCTCCAGCCGACCAGCATGATGGCCGCCATAGCCGCCGTGATCCCGCGGGAGAGCGCGAAGAGGATTATCCCGGCCCCGAACGCCGCGGCCGAAAGGCCGACCAGGGCGGGCAGCCCGCGCAGGCTCTCCTTGCGGGCCAGGACCAGCGAGCCCGCGACGGCGCCTATGCCCATGGCGCCCATGAGCAGGCCGGTGCTCCGGGCGTCGGTGCCGAAGACCTGGTCGGCGAAAACGGGCATGAGCGTCATGAAGGGCACGCCGGCCAGGCTCAGGATCGAAAGCAAGATCAGCATGGCGGACATGTCGGGCCGCCCGAAGGCGTAATCCAGGCCGCGGCGCATATAGGACCACGGGTGCCGGGCGGCCGAAGCCTGCGCGGAGTCTTGGCCGCGGTCGCGCATGAGCAGCAGGCTGGCCAGGACCGCCAGGTAGCTCGCCGCGTTGAGCAGGAAGCAGACGCCTTCGCCGTAGAGTCCGACCAGGACGCCGGCCAGCACGGGTCCCGCCATGCGCGAGGCGTTGGTCAGCGAGGAGTTGAGCGCGATGGCGTTGCCGAGGTCGGGCTTGTCCACGAGATCGGCCACGAACGCCTGGCGCGCGGGCAGGTCGAAGACCACGACCAGGCCCAGCAGGAAGGAAAGGACCATGACCTCCCAAATGCGGATGGTTCCGGTCATGGTGAGCGCGGCCAGGATCAGGGCTTGCAGGAAGCACAGCCACTGGGTGGCCAGCAGCAGGCGCCGGCGGCCCCAGCGGTCGGCCGCGATGGAGCCGAAGAGGCCCAGGAACATTGCCGGCGCCGAGCCCGCGAAGCCGACCAAGCCCAGCATGAGGGGGGATTTGGTCAGGCGGTAGACCAGCCACATCTGCGCCATGATCTGCATCCAGGTGCCGGTCATGGAAACCAGCATCCCCGCAAAATAAAGCCGGAAATCCCGGTACTTGAGCGAGCGCAGGGTCTGCCTGAGGTGCCGGCGCATGATCCTTAAATTATATTAAAGAGGGAAACACGCCATCGGGTTTCGGTGGGTACTTTGGGCCCGGACAAATAGGCCGTTTTCCGGGCCCAGATAGGACTTTTGACATTGGCCGGGCTTGGGGAATCCCCGCAAACTCTTTATTATGAAAAAGCTTTTGTTGTCAGCCGTCGTGCTGTGCCTATTCGGGTTCTGCCGCGCCGCGGAGACTTGGGAAGAATCCAAAATAAGCGCAGTTCCCTGGCCGGCGGCTCTGCCGACTCCCAAAATAATTGTGACCGGAAAAGCCGGCCTTCCCGAAGCCCCGGCCTCCGGGCTCCTGGCCGGCGCGGACGTCCTGGAGCGCTCTGATTTCGCCGTCTTGAGAGGCAAGAAGGTCGGCATAATCACCAACCAGACCGGCGTGGACCGGCTCGGCCGCGGAATCGTCGATGTCCTCTACGCCGCCTTGGGCAAGGATCTGACAGCCATTTTCAGCCCGGAGCACGGCTTCCGGGGCGGGGCTGACGAGCACGTGGGCGACTCGGTTGATGCGGTCACCGGCTTGCCCATCTACAGCCTCTACGGCAAGGGACATCTTCGGCCCAGCGCCAAGGAGCTCGAAGGCATCGATGTTCTCGTATTCGATATTCAAGACGTGGGCGCGCGTTTCTACACCTACCTGACCACGATGGGGCTGTGCATGGAGGAGGCCGCCAGGAACGGCAAGGAGTTCGTGGTCCTGGACCG